>DATFHI010000302.1:0-12527 GCA_035248525.1 Fimbriimonadaceae bacterium
TTTTCGACCGGAGAATATTACGATTGGGGTAGGAGGCAAGATCGAACCCGGAGTCGCTTCGCGTAAATGGGAGGAGTGGACTTCCGACTGGAAAGCTCCAAAGTTGCCGCGGTTGGACTACCGGAGCGAGGCAGCGGGGAAGTCCGCTGATTCCCCGAGACTTTCGGTCATCGAGTTCGTAGGTGACTCATTTCCGTCTCGCGATGCAGCGTTCTCCACGCGCCTACTTGCTTTAACTGCGATCGGAACGGGCAAATCTGCGGCCCTGTGGGAGGTTTCGAGAGAAGATTTAGGGCTGAGCTATCGACAAGAAAGTATGCTGAGCCCCTCGCCTGACGGCTTTTTCCCTAGGGTAATCGTTGCGACATCACATAAGGATGACCTCCCCGAGCAATCGGAGAAGCTATGTGCTGCCCTCATCGCCAAGGTCGAGCGGTGGACCGACACGGATCGGAAGCGCGCAATGGGGATGGCGGAGGCGTACCTGATTCATGGGAGCGACATGAGCCCACTCTATTTCTCGCAATCATGGCCAATTACCAACGGACTCGAAGATGAAGTCTTTGTCCGGGCGTACTGGCGATTAAAGACCGGTGAGAATTGGAACCCATACCAACTGCTTGGTCGGATGGGATTTGTGGAGTTGAAGGATTTACAGGAGACGGCCCTGAGATTCCTGAAGAACGCTAAGATCAGATTGCATAAGGGCGGTTAATCCGGCTCCAAATTCGGAATCCTTTCCGCAGAGTGGTCCGAAATCGCAGTACTGGCAAAGGGCTTTCGGCGAAGGACGCCGCTCTTCCCAATTGCTTCCGAGGATCATCCTTCCCAACTGGAGCAAATCTTCATGAAGTTCAGCCAGCTCATCTTCACTGAGGCTATGGCTGGCCCGGATTCCACTTCGCAACGCTAGGATCGTCGCCTTTACCGGTCGATCTGGAAACTTGTCCTTGAGCAAGAGTTGATAGATCGACATGGCTAGATCCGATGCAACGTCTTCCTCAGAAACAGACTGCCGCCCGGACTTGTAGTCGATGATTTCAAGGGTTCCATCCGGGTGCTCGTCCACTCGGTCCAACCGTCCAACCAAGTCGAAATCTTCGCCGAAGGCTTTGCGCAACTGCTTTTCGACCATGAAGACTTTGTTCGCTTGCTGGTCTTGGAGTGACTCCTCAACGTACCTTTCCAAAATTTGCTTGCCTTCCCCGAAAGCGTCTTGCATCTCCTCATGGCTCGAGAAACCCGCATCGATCCAGCCGTCCTCATACGCGGCAAGCGCCTGGTGGGTGGATTCAACTCCGTTGTCCGACGAATCGTGAAATCGCTGCAGAACTTTGTGAAGCGTGCTACCGAAGGAGTAGTAGCTCTTCGCCCGTAAATACCACCGGCCCTTGGGGTCGACATAAGTCCAATAGTATTTGTGCGGACAGGCGAGAAAGTTTGATATTTTGGTCGGACTTAGCGTCGGCTTCCGGGGCACAACACATTATTGCCGATGGGAGGACGGCCCGGCGGTATCCCAGGGAAATCCGTAAACTATGGGTCGTGAGCACCGCTACTCCGCTTAAGATCCGCTTGGGTCACAGTCCAGACTCCGACGACGCCTTTATGTTTTGGGGTTTGGCAAACGGCCAAGTTCAATCCGATTACGAATTTGAGCACATTCTTCGCGATATTCAGACCTTGAACGAGTGGGCGATGGAGGGCAGACTTGAATCTACGGCGATCAGCGTGCACGCTTTTGCTTACGTTGCGGACAAATATGCGCTGCTGCGACACGGCGGCTCCTTTGGTTGGGCATACGGACCGATGCTTGTTGGCGCCAAGGATATGAACTTCGACGAACTGCGAGACACTGTGATTGCGATCCCGGGGAAGTTGACCAGCGCTTTCCTTGAACTCAACCTTTGGTGGAAAGAGAACTTCGGAGACGCTGAGCTGAAGTACGAAGTCGTGCCGTTTGACGAAATTATTCCGAACATCCAAGCCGGCAAATTCAAGGCGGGACTGATTATCCATGAGGGGCAGTTGACTTACCAGCGAGACGGGCTAAAGCTGTTCGCGGATATGGGCGTTTGGTGGAAAGACAAGACTGGTTTGCCCCTACCTTTAGGCGTCAATGTGGTCAGAAAAGATTTGGGCCCGGACGTGGTGGCCGACGTGAGCCGATGTATGCGGGAGTCGATCACCGCGGGGCTGAGCCACCGAGGGGATGCCCTCGCGTATGCCCTTCAATTCGCCCGCGGAATGGATGAAAGCACGAGCGACGAATTCGTGGGTATGTACGTCAACGAACGTACGCTGGACATGGGTGAGGAAGGCGTACAAGCCATCCGCTTGCTGTTAAAGATGGGCGCAGAGGCAGAATTGGTTCCAACAGTAGAAGTCGAGGTCGTAGACTAGCATGCGGCTAGGGGCTAAAACCCCTAGCCAATTCGCCCTTACTTGGATTCTTCGATGGTCACCTTGTCCATGACCGCCTTCTTATCTTCGAGAGGGTTGTCGTTGGAATCGCGGTCCAAGTGAACAATCTTGTCCACGACGTCCATTCCCTCGATCACCTCGCCAAAGGCCGTGTACTGGCCGTCCAGGAATCCAGCTTCATCGACGCAGATGAAGAATTGACTTCCCGCAGAGTCTGGATCGCTTGATCGCGCCATCGAAACGATGCCGCGTGCGTGGTGAGTATCGTTGAACTCAGCCTTAATTTGATAGCCAGGTCCACCGGTGCCCATGATGGAGCGATCGGTCTTCTTGCTGTTAGGATCGCCACCCTGAATCATAAAGCCAGGAATGACGCGGTGGAAGCGGGTTCCGTCATAAAAGCCCTTCTTCGCAAGCTTGACGAAATTCGCAACAGTTTCCGGGGCTTTCTTCGTGAGGAACTTAAATTTTATGGTTCCGTAATTCGTCTTGATTACCGCGATCTGGTCTTTTGATTCTTCCATGGTTTTAGGTTCAGTCGTTTCAGTTTTGGCTTCTGGAGTGGGTTGAGCGGATTTGCTTTCGGTCTCGCTGCTGGCAGCACATCCGATGGCCAGAGCACCAAGTATGGGGATCCAAATAGGGAGGCGCATTTGGCTATTCTACTCTTCGCCTGCAATCTGGAATTTCACCGTAACCGGACGACAGTCCCAGTCTGAGTGGCTTCCCTAGACTCGCCTGTCGTCCAAGAGTCCATGAGATTGCTGAAATTACTATCAACCGCGGCGCTCGTTGGCAGCGTTTGCGCCGGCACAATCGCCGGAACAGGCAAGGCTCGCATGGTCACAGTGAAGATCTGGCGAGTGGCCCAAGTCGACAATCTCGACAAGGGTGACCAGCTCAAGGCCGACCGCGCGGACTTTTACGCATTGGTAAAGATTGGAAACGGACAGCTCGTCCGGTCTACCAACCATAGCGACGACGATGGACACCCAGGGTGGGAATTCTACGGCGAAGCAAGCGGCCGGTACGTCCCGATCCGAATCAAGATCAACGACGATGATGGTGGCCTAGAGGAGCAGGACGACTACGTCGACGTCAGCCCGGTAAGCAACAAGAAGGACATCAACGTAACTTACGACACCAAGACGGGCCGCATTAGCGGTGACGTGCGTGGCCGACGCGGCCAGATCATTTACACGATCGGCCACGGCGACAACGATAAAGGAAAGCTCTGGTTCTCGATTAAGTAACCGAGTTAGCCTTTAAGCTTCTTTTGGGCGTCGATATAACGCTTCGTCTTCGGATTGGATGCGTTCCATATCGGCGCCTTTGAGCTATTTGCGAGGTTCAAAACTCCGAGTCCGACTGCCTTCACAACCTTCGCCATATTTTCGTAGTCGACCTTGTCCCAATGGTCGGAAGCCTTATGGTAATCCGGGAAGGAGTACGAAACGCTGATGGTGTGGGCCGGAATACCAACTGCGGCGAGGGCGGCATTATCGCTTGCCATAAAGTAAGGATCGCCCTGAGGCCGGCTATCGACGTGAATTCCCGCGACTTTTCCTGCTTTGGAGAACGTGGAGGGAATATCTGAGAAGTCGTAACCCGTCATCGCAAATCTGGCAATCTGAGGCCCCTGGTCGTCGTCGGTGCGACCAAGCTGTTCGAGATTCACCATTCCGACGGTGGAGGCAAGCGGGAAGACGGGGTTCTGTCCGTAGTAACGCGAACCTTGAAGTCCTTTTTCTTCACCCCAGAACGCCATAAACACAATCGATCGTTTTGGCCTGGTCTTCATTGCGCCGAAAGCATGAGCGAGTTCGACGATGGACACGGTTCCGCTTCCATTGTCGTTTGCGCCGTTGAAAATCGTGTCCCCTTCCGTGCCGCGCACACCCACATGGTCGTAGTGGCAGGTGACCAACAGGTAGGTGGACTTTAACGTGGGGTCTGTACCTGGTAAAAGTCCAATTACGTTCCGGACGGGCTTATCCCGGAAAGTCGCGACCTGGAAATAGCTATCCTTGTTGCCCGGCTGCAGTCCGGCTTTTTCGAACTCGGATGCGATCCAATCCGCGGCCAGATCTAGCTCCGGAGATGGTGTGTCTCGCCCCTTCATATCATCACTCGCCAAGAACCTCAAATTCGCGCGCATCGACTTTGCCGAGATGCTCTTAAAAGCGTCGAAGTCGTCGAGCGGGGCAGCGTACGCCAATTGGCGGACAGGCCCAAGTACCAAAAGGGTGATATAGATCAATGAGAGGTGCGTCTTCAAAAGTGTCTCCGGTGAAAGTTGGAACCGAGTTTACAGATGTCGGACCCGTTTGCACGATGATAGCAAGTCTAAGAACAGTTGGACTTTGTTTGGATGAGTTAAGATGAGCATTCGGGTAGGAGAGCGATTGAGCGAAGAACGTTCCGATCCGCTGGTCGCGCTGCGTCAATCCGCTCGCGAGAAGTGGGGAAGCTTTGAAGACAGCTTCTACGACCGCCTTTTGTGGATATCCAAGGGCATGGTCTCCGGCTGGTCTTGGGCGGCCAAACGCCACTTCATTATTCAGTACGGAACCGTTGTGGTGGGCTTGGCGCTTGCTCTTATCTTTGGCCGCGCTTTCTTGCACCATGAGCCGGTCCAAAGCCAGTTGCTCCTTTTTCTACCCGCGGTTCTCTTAAGCGCCACTTACGGAGGCGGCGTAGCCGCATTCGTTACTTCTATCGTCGGCGCAATTGCCGCTTACGTCGCATGGCCTCCACAAGAACAGAGCCGAGTCGTGACCGACACCGGGGTGTGGGAATCGCTGCCATATGTTCCTTATCTGCTCTATTTCATGGTCTGCCTAATGGTGATTGGGCTCTGGAAGTTGCAAGAGCGTAGGCAGGCGGAAGTGGAGAAGATAAAGGCGCAATTGGAAGATCGGGTCGATGAGCGAACTTCCGACCTTCGGGCGGCGAATGAGGAGCTGAGCAGCTTCTGTTATTCCATAAGCCATGACTTGCGAGCTCCAATGCGCAATATCGCGGCATCGTCTTCGCTTCTTGCCGAAGAGCTTGAAGGGAAGCTGGACGAATCCAACCAGGAGCTGGTTTCCGCTATCGGTCGGTCTGCCGGACGACTATCGGAACTTGTCGACGATCTTCTCAATCACGCTCGACTGGGAAATGCGGCATTGAAGCCCCGTTGGGTCAACCTCACCGGTATGGCGGATGAGGTTGGCAGTATGCTTCGCAAGGAGGATTGGCCTTGCCGAACAATTGAATTTCGGGTTCAGCCAAATATGGTTGTCACTGCCGACCCCTTGCTGCTGAAACTCGCCCTGCACAACCTGATGGAGAACGCCTGCAAGTACTCCAAGACAGGATCGGATCTCGTGATCGAAGTAAAGGAGTCCCGAAGCCGACAAGGTGCGGTCTTTGCCGTCAAAGACAACGGCATCGGATTCGAAAACGAATACGCGAATCGGATCTTTGAGCCCTTCCAGCGTCTGCACCGGGATTCCGAATATCCCGGCACCGGCATCGGCTTGGCGAACGTAAAGCGAATCATCGACCGGCATGAAGGTCGGATTTGGGCAGAGTCCAAACCTGGAGTCGGTTCAACCTTCTTCTTCACCATCGGAGAATTGAAGAAGAACCTAGTCGAGCTTACAGAGACTGAATCTGTTTGAACTCCGTGTCCGCAAAATTGCTGACGCCGCAATTTACGGCCGTTCCCTAAACTGAAGTCGTGGTTGCTTGTGTCGGGCGACGCCATCTATCTGACGAGAGAAGGAGAACATGGAGAGGGTACTAGTAACGGACGGATTTCTCATCGAGCGCTGTCAACGGGGAGACAGCTTGGCGTTCGATCAATTGATGAAGCGCCACGAAGCAAAGGCTTATCAATACGCATTGAAGCTCACAAAGCATGCGGAAGAGGCAAGGGACGTGGTTTCCGAAGGGTTCATACGCGTATTCCGGGCGATCAATCAATTTCGCAGTAACAGCGCCTTTTCTACCTGGCTGTACCGGATTTTGCGCAACTGCTTTTTAGACATGCGGAAGCGCAAGAGTCTACGAATAGTGGCAAGTTTGGACGCCGTGAAGGAAACTGATGAAGGCGATATCCAAATTCAACCGATAGACCAATCGCGCTCTCCTTATGACCAGGCGGCGCGCCGAGAACACTCGCTTCAAGTGCGAGCGGCAATTCAGGGCCTCACCGAGATTCAGCGAAGCATGATCTACCTTTACCACGCCGAGCAAATGTCTTATGAAGAGATCGCTTCGCGGCTTGACTTGCCGGTGGGCACCGTGAAAAGCCGTTTGAATCGCGCGCGAATTGCATTAAAGGACATTTTCCGCAAGAATCCGGACTTGGTTCAGGCGTAAGTTCGGCAGTAGTCATTTCGATTCCACCGTTGCATGAGCTCCTGTTCCGTGTTACACTGGCACGCCAATGAAGAAGTTCTTTCTATGTAGTTTGCTAGTGTTTTCGGTTGCGGCGGCCTTCGCCCAAAGCGCGGTAGGCGCTTGGAATGGCAAGCTTCAGTTGGACACGTCGCAAATGCCAAAGGCTAAAACCGCCGAACAGCAGAAAATGATCGACAAGGCGCTCGCTCAAGTTCGTGCTATCACCTTGAAGTTAAATCTAAAATCGGACAAAACCTTCTCGGTTAGCGTGCCTCCGATCATGGGCCAACCGGCCCACAGTGCCAGCGGAACTTGGACCCAAAAAGGTCGAACAGTGACCATGGTGACCTTGAAGGAAGATGGCAAGGCTCCAAAAGATAAGAAGCCGCAAAGCATGACGATCGATCCCTCTGGGAAGAAGATGATTCTGATTGCAGGCGATGGTCCTCGTGGCCAAAAGATTATTTTCACCAAGTAACTCTCCAATTAGCCTCGGTAGGGTAGGGCGGTACCGTCTTTCATTCTGCCGAGGCAACCCAATACAATTTCAGCTTCGATGAAGCGCTCCGAACTTCCGGTCCTGATTGCGATATTTTTGGATCTGGTCGGATTCGGAATGGCGTTTCCCGATGTGCAGCTTCGCGCGGAGTCCTACGGCGCTTCCGGGATCCTCATTGGGGCCATCCTGGCAAGTCTATTTGCCGTTCAATTCGTAGCTTCTCCCAAATGGGGATTGCTCAGCGATCGAATTGGGCGACGGCCGGTCGCCGTCATCTGCACCGCTCTGAGCTCGGCTTCGATGCTCGTTTATGCCCTCTCAACCAACTTGTGGGGGATATTGCTCAGCCGTGTATTAGCGGGACTTGCCGCCGCGAACGTTGTGGTTATCCAAGCCTATCTTGCCGACACCTCCACGGAGGTGGAGCGCGGCCCGGCGATGGGCCGGATCGGTGCGGCGATTTCAGTAGGATTGATTGGTGGACCCGTCCTTGGCGGTCAACTGTCCCAACTAGGAGGAAGCCAACTTCTCGGCTATGTGGCGGCGGCGTTCAGCGGAATTGCGGCAATTTGCCTCTTCATTGGAATGAAGGGAATCCCGCCCAAGGAGGCCAGATCGCCGGGCAGCCGCTCTATTGTCGATCTTTCGTTAATCAAATCTGATCGCGGGTTCAGGGCACTAATCCTGCTCGCCGCCGTTTCCTGGTTTGCGCTCGCCTGTCTGGAGGGTACGTTTGGCCGACTGATGGAGCAGCGCTTCACATTTCCTATGAGCGACCTGGGACTTTCGTTTACCAAGCCCCAAGGAGTATCTGGTGCCGTGTTTGGGCTGGAATCGCTGGTGGCTTTTGCGGTTCAGGGGCTGCTTTATGTTTGGATCTCAAAAAGAATCCAACCGTCCGGCCTACTAAGGATTGGGTTTTTTCTCCAGGCCATCGGGCTGGTTATGACGCCATTCGTACCTTCCCTGGGATTTATCCTCATGTTCAGTTCTCTCTACAGCATCGGAACGTCGATCGCGAATCCAACATTGAACACGGTTTGCTCTAATCGAGTTGACGAAAATCGGCAAGGGGAGCTGTTTGGGCTACTCCAGGCAAGTCGATCAATTGGATTCCTTTTGGGGCCAATCATTGGTGGTGCGCTATTTGATTGGCATGCCGCGGCTCCCTACGTGCTAGCAGGAGGGGTGTCGATGGCAGCCTTGCTACTCGTTCCCGTCCGCTATGCCGATACTTCGCGGGAAGGCGTCAAAGAGGAAGGAGAGTCAACCTGATGAAGAAAGATCAACCAGATTCTGATAAAAGCCCGGAGAAAGTGCCCGGTAGCGGTCGAATGGGCAGCAACGACACCTCGCGAGTGAGCACCCAAGGTGAAGGCGGAATGAGTGTGCCCAGTAACCAACGGAGTGGAAGCCACAAGTTCGGCTCAAACGACAAGGGAATGGGTGAGAGCCGAAAAGGAAAGAATTCGAGCGACGGGTCCTCCACTCGAACTCCGCAACGTTGATTGTCAGATCTTGGGTCGGTACGTTTTGTTCGTTTGAGCGCCCTTGGAAGCTTTCACCGACCCTTGGTCGGCAGCATGCGTCTTCGGTTCCTCGCCATTAATGGGTTTGGCATGGAGATCGGCGATCAGCTTCTTAATGTCCGCTTTTGATTTTTTCTGCATATTGGTCTCTATCTTTATGACGCATCCGGCATAAGGAATTTACGCCTCAAATGGCCAGGTCGGCAATTTATTTACCAACGGCTTATCCGCCCGATATCCCAACTCATACTCAGCTTGCATAAGGGTGTGGATTTCATGGGTGCCTTCATAAATCATCGCTCCGCGGGAATTGCGGAAATATCGCTCGACCGGAAATTCGTCGATATAACCGTAGGCGCCATGGATCTCGACGGCATTGTTGGCGGCGTCGAAGGCCGCGGCGCAGTTGGTCCACTTCGCCATGGAGCATTCTCGGGTGTGTCGCTGTCCCGTGTTTTTCATCCAACCCACGCGGTAGTAGAGTAGTCGGCCAATGTCCCGTCCTTGCGCCATGGTTGCAATCATCTGCTGAACTAACTGTTTCTTGGCGATCGGCTCCCCACCGACCGTCCTTTCCTGAGCGTAGCGAGTGCAGGCGTCGAGGCACGCGGTAATGATGCCGACGGCGCCCGAGGCAACGGTGTAACGTCCATGGTCGAGGGCCGACATGGCAACTTTGAAGCCGTCACCTTCTTCGCCGATCCGGCAGTCCGCGGGGACTCGCATCTCTTCAAAGAAGATCTCTCCGGTGTTTCCAGCGCGAACGCCGAGTTTTCCGTGGAGCGGGCGAGACGAGAAGCCGGGCGTGTTTCGATCGACGATGAAGGCCGCATACGGCGATTTGGCTTCGGTTTTGGAAAGTCGGGTGATAACTAGGAACTGATCCGCGTAGTCGGCAAGCGAGATCCAAGTTTTGCTTCCATTAAGGATGTAGCTGTCCCCATCCCGTACCGCGGTGGTCCGAATGTTAGCGGCGTCAGAGCCGGCATTGGGTTCGGTCAAGCCGAACGCGCCGAATTTCTTCCCGGTGGCAAGATCCGGTAACCAGCGGGTCCGTTGCTCCTCACTGCCCCATTGGAGAAGGGTCAAGCAATGCAGGCCGCTGTGAACGCTCATTACGACCCGTGCACTTGTGTCGGCGCGCTCTAGTTCTTCACAAGCGATTCCTAGCGAAATGTAATCGGTGTCACTTCCTTTGTACTTCGCAGGAATCGATAGACCCATCAGTCCCGCGCTCGCCATTTTCACAAGCATCGACCGATCCGACTCTCCATGTCGATCTCGTTCTCGCAATCCAGGAACAACCTCGGTTTGCCCAAATTTGTAGGTCGATTCGCGGATCAATTCATGTTCTTGCGTGAGTGCAAAATCCATCTTGCTTAGCGTACCGATTTCCATCAGGCCGTATGTTGCCGTCAATTCTCGCCGAGCAAGCGTCTATAGGTTCGATGGATGGTTCAAACGGTTCGTGGCTGGGATCTGAACAACCGGAAAGCCGGAAACTGGTTAAAGAGAATATCGACAAGCTCTTGAAGCACGAAGCAGAAGGGCTAAAAAATCGCACGCTTTCCCAGCGAATTGCGGACGCAATCGCACGAGTGGCGGGCAGTATGAGTTTCGCTTATTTCAATTTGCTCTTTTTTGCGATTTGGATCGGTCTGAACGTCGGAGTGGTTCCCGTCAAGGCTTTCGATCCATTCCCATTCGGAATGCTCACAACCATCGTGTCTCTCGAAGCCATTTTCTTATCGATCTTTGTGTTAGTAGCTCAAAACCGAATGCAGGCGTTGAGCGATCGCCGCTCCGAGTTGGGAGTGCAGGTCAGTCTCCTAACCGAGTACGAAGTCACTCGAATACTTCGATTAGTTGACCGCCTTGCGGAAAAGCTTGACGTTGAAGAATGTGCGGATCCCGAGTTGGCGGCATTGGAAAAGGATGTAGATGCAGCCGAGCTCATCGGAGACATCGAGTCCAGCCGGGAAGAAGGGCCCGTCGAGCCGTAGCAGGTTCTCGGGTTAGAATGATCCGAGTATGAAGATCACGACGTACAACGCGGCATCCGTTCGCGCGAGATTGCCGCTAATTCTGGACTGGCTAGCGGTGAATGAGCCCGATGTGTTGGCGATCCAGGAGACCAAGGTAGAAGACGATAAATTCCCGATTAGCGACTTTGAGGATCTGGGCTACCAGGTCGCCCTACACGGTCAAAAGTCGTGGAATGGCGTTTGCTTACTGAGCCGAAATCCAATTACACGAGTGCGGCAGGGATTCGAGGATGACCTCATGCCGACCGACGCGAGGATCATTTCCGCAGAAATCAACGGGGTGGAAGTTGTGAACACGTATGTCCCCAACGGTAACCGCGTGGGAAGCGATAAGTGGGCATATAAGATGGCCTGGCTGGAAAGGTTTGCCAGGCTGCTGCGGGAGCGATACCGACCCGATTCCCCAGTGATTTGGCTGGGAGATATAAATATCGCGCGTCGACCAGAGGATGTTTACGACTCGCCTAAATTGCTAGGAGGCGTCGGACATCATCCCGATGAGTTTTCAAGGTTGGATGCAATTACCGACTTCGGGGTCTTCGATACATTTCGCAAGTTCACGCCCGGACCGGGGCATTATACGTTTTGGGACTTTGTGATTCCAAATGGATTCAAGCGCAACTTGGGCTGGCGAATCGATCACATTTATGCCACCCAATGTCTATTCGATTTGTGTACAAACTGTGTAGTCGACCGAGATGCACGGGCGCTCGAACGGCCAAGCGACCATACATTTGTAACCGCTGAATTCGATTTCTAAAATGTGCCGTACAGGCGGTCGCCGTAGTCGCCCAGCCCAGGGACGATGTAGTACCGGTCGTTGAGGCCCTCATCGACGGCGGACGTGTATATCTCTATATCCGGGTGGGCGGAGCTCAATCGCTCCACCCCTTGCGGCGACGCCACGACGCAAACCATGCAAACGTCGGTGGCGCCATGAGCCTTGATAAGAGAAACGGCTTGAGCGGCCGATCCTCCGGTAGCAAGCATGGGATCCATGCAAAGAGTGAATCGGTCGGAGAGGTCGGGAAGCTTGCTGTAATAGCTCCGCGCCACGGCTGTGCTTTCATTTCTTTCCAAGCCGATGTAGCCCACCGCTACATCTGGAAATAGCTGGACGGCAGGCTCGAGCATCCCAAGTCCGGCCCGAAGGACCGGAACTACCGCCAGACCTCTGGAAAGCACTTTGCCGGTTGTTTGTCTGATAGGCGTATTTACGCTTTCGTTCTTTGTTGGAAGATTCGCGGTGGCGCGCAATACCAGCATGATCGTGAGGTTCCAACTGAGCCGCCGGAATTCGGCAGGTGGAGTCTCGTAATCGCGCAACCCGGACAATAGGTGTTGAGCGAGCGGGTGATCCACGATATGCAAAGCCATGCCGTCATTTTGCCGCCTTCCCTTGTGAATCAGGGGCCATACGCGTCAAAATCTTAACCTCCGATCAACCTCCTGGTTTTCCGGTAATCCACCTCGCATGTCCAACTCCACAGTCGCCGGAATCGTTCTTGCCGCCGGAAAAGGCACTCGGATGAAGTCGGATCTGCCGAAGGGTCTCCATCAAGTCTGCGGACTGCCCATGGTGGAGCACGTTGTGCGCGCGCTAAAAGGTGCGGGAGTGGATCGAATCATTGTTGTCGT
>DATFHI010000303.1:0-7470 GCA_035248525.1 Fimbriimonadaceae bacterium
CGGACTTTAACTGGATGGTATATCGACCGGAATTGTCGTCAGGAAGCGGCACCGTATCTGGAGGAGTAATTGGGCTTCCACCGAGCGGATTCGTGATCGTCGATCCCGTGTTGTTGACGATGAACACGCCGCGTCCTCGAGCCGCCGATGTGGAAATGACGTAGCCGTGAAGCTGCGGATCCCATTCGAAAGCTTGGAAGTCCGTTGGCGAATTCAATCCCAATACAACTTGCCAAGATGAGTCAGCAAAGACAAATGGCGTCGTAATCGCGTTGGCCGTTGGTGCGCTTCCAACATCGAACAATCGATATCGGGGCGTCGCGGCTACCTGAATGGATCCTTTAATCTGTTTGGCTCCGCCTGGGGTCGAAGTGATATCGACCGTATAGGGCAGATCACCAAACTCAATCCCATCGGCTTCCACGTCGAAAGAGACAGTCTGTATTTGGCGCGCTAGCACTTGCGAGAGAGTCAAGGTTCGGGTTCGAGTTGTCGTTGGGAATCCAACGAAGTTTAAGCCGGTTGGAAGAGTCAGTTTGACCTTAACGTCGTTCAGGATAAATCCGTTATCGATATTGGAGTAACCACCGACGTTATCGATGTGAACGACAACCGGGAATGGATTCTTGAAAAGTCCATTCGTCTCCGAGCTTCCGGAACCGTCATCGTCGGTCGCCAAGAGAGTCGGCGCATCGACTACCGCGGTGTACGGCAGTACATAGTTGGACTGACCCCACGTGCTGCGGAAGTAGTGAACGATGGTTCGCGTACCACCGGCGACAACCGTCTGCTCAGCAAACTTTTGAATATATGCAGAGCCCGCGAAGGTGTCCGGAATGATTCCATCGGGGAAAGTATTATCTCCGCCGCTGGGCGCTCCAAGCAGAAGGCCGGCATCTCCAATCACGACTTCAGCCGCTTGAGTGGCATCGCTCTGACCAGTATTTGGATTCGTGGTCGATGAAGTTGGGCCGTTTTCGATCTTGAGGCCGTAAGCGGTGGTTTGACCGAAGTTAAAGCTCACGGTCGCCGGAAAGTTGGATGGATCCTGTGATCGGATAATCCGCCTATCGGTAAGTACAGGCTTCTGACCCGGGACTGTGATATAAGGCGCTTTATCGCCAAAGGTCTGCCCAGAGAATTGCGCCCCGGTAGCTGGATCCGGGGATCCTGCGAACATTTCGATCCATTGGCCGAACCAAATTCCGATCGGACGGGTGACGCCTTCGTTTGTGAGGGTCCACTGTAAGCGTGCGGCATCGCCAATAACGTCGATGCGGCATCTTGCGCGAACTCCGTCATTAACGGTTTCGCCGTAAATGTATCGGTCGCTGGCGCCTACGAACGCTAAGTTCAAGGCATTTGCGCCAAACAAGGTTTTAGTTCGGGCGCCCGTCGCCGGGTCGAGCGTGTTAGTGGTGGCATAGCTCCACGAACCTCCGGGCGAAATCGGCATTCCGAACGTCAACATCATGTTGTCGTCAAAACTCGTCTGAGCGGAACCTTGACCGCCAACGGCGAAGCCAATTCTTCCACGAACGTTGGCCGTTATTGCCGTCGGTGCAAAGCAAGGCCCGTTCTGGCCACCGTAAGTGACCGTTCCAACGAACCCCATGGTCGCTCTCATCAGCTCGTTTGCGACGGAACCAAAAGAGTATGGGTTGCTGTAAGGGGTGTTATTTTGCGGGTCTATACATATTTCCCACGATTGGGCTTGTACTCCCGCAATTGAGACCGCTCCCAGCATAAAGCTCCCCACGACCTTTCGAAGATTGCTGCTCATTAATTGCTCCTAGAATCATTGTCCGCCCGGAAAGCCGGGCGGACTTCATTGACGATTAGTTTGCCGGCGGAGGCGGTGGCAGGGTCGGTCGCTTAAAGCTCCGAATTGCACTGAAGATATAGCGTTCGCCAATCGCGTCCTTCACAGGCCCAGGCCTGTCCGCCACGTTTCTAGCTCCAACCCTCCACCAGATGGTTTGACCCGCCGTGGTAAAGAAGTTATTTGGAACCGTTAGACTGATCGGCCCGGCGTCAGGTGTGACGATCGTGCCAAGTTTCTTAGTTGCGTTCCGGCTAAAGTTTGGATCCGTTGAGACTTCGACCACGTACTCGACGGTAATCGGGTCGGTAACCACAACTGAACCAAATGTAAAGGTGATCTGATCGAATGTCGGGTCGCCTTGGACTGGGCCGGGGACCTGCTCACCACTTGCTGGCGATTGCAAATCCGATCGGAATAGCGGGGTCGCCACGCCTCGAGCTTGCTGCTGAGAGGTCACAAAGAAACAGTCTTGGTTTCCACCGGTTGTGTTGCCCGTGGTGTTGCCAGTCGTGTTGCCTGTGGTGTTCCCAGTAGTGTTACCCGTCGTGTTGCCAGTTGTCAGACCAGTGTTTCCGCCAGTGGTGCTGCCAGTCGTAAGACCAGTGTTCCCGCCAGTGGTCAAACCACCGGTGGTTCCACCGCTGCTGCTCGTGCCGCCCGGAAGATCAAGGCTGCTTAAGCGATACACCAATTCAACTCGATACAAGTGGGCTCGACCCGGAGTCGGACCCGCCACCGCAGTCGCAGTGGTGTCAGGCGCCGCGGTGAATTGGCAAGTGATTCCACCAATGATTCCACCGAAGTCCGCCCAAGCCACGTCGCGAGCTTGCTGGGTATCGAAGGCAAAAGTCGTTCCGCCAGGTGCGGTAAGCACCGGAGAAGCAACTACGTCGTCGCGCCAAATTTGCCATCGGAACCGAGTGGTATTGCCCTTGGCAAAAATGTTCGGGCTCCAGGAAATCTTGACTGCCGGCTGGCCGGAGTTGTCAGGGAACAGAGTCGCCTCAGTGGTCACCGAATTCAGGGCGGATTGGCTGCTGGAGTTACCATTGGTAAACAGCAACAGGCCAAGGCCCAGAATCAACGCTACCGAAACGAGTCCCGCGTTATTGCCGTGGTTCCGTGGTCGATTCACTCGAGCCTCACCGGCAGGTGTGATACCAATCACGTCCACCGGCTGGAAGATAGCTTTAGCTTTGTCGCCAGGTCGGATGCCTTTGAATGAACGAGTTACGTTCAAATAAGCCTGATCCGGCTCGACGTCAGTAACCTTTGCTATGGCCACTTGTTCGCGATTTCGCAGAATGATAACTTCCTGCCCGCGCTTAAACCCACTTCGCGCACCCTGGTTAATGAGGGCCTGATCCGTTCCGGTTGTATTCAACACCGTTGCTTGCGGCAACTGGCGCGTTTGAATATCCGCAATCGCTCGGTTTGCCGCCGTGCCAATTGCTTCTGCAACCAATGTTTCGGTGGAAACCTCGCCCGCTCGAACCGTGGAGTCTGCAGTTAGCCCGGCGCCGTTGACCGGCAGACCAGAGGCAGCATCGATCACGATAACCTTCATCGCGACGGTTGCCTGCTTGCCACCACCAACGTTTCGGACCACGTAATCGACGACCTCTCCACGCACGATTGTGTCGGCGCGAAGATCCTGCGCCAACCGCAAAATGCTGGTGGTGTCGGTCACTGGTGACTGAAGGGAAAGGGTTTCAAGCGAACGCTTGATGGTTTCCTGAGGGACGACATCGTATTTGCCGGTTTTTGCGAGTTCGCTCGCTACGGCTTCGGCCGCGACCGCCCCATAGTTGCCGCCCTTCTTGTTGACGAATTCGACAACCGCCCAGGTGGGTAACGATTGAAGCTGACCGTAGGCTTTGCCCACGAACATCAGAGATAGGGATGGCATCACCAGCGATAAAACCGCAAGATGGGCGATGACCTTCCCAGAAAACGACTGTATGAACCGCCTCACTATGACGAGTCCTCCTTACTCACAATCCTCTACAATTTCCGGCCCAAGGTGCAGGACCGCGTTAGCCTTCGGCCCAAGTCCTCTTAACTATCCGATACCAAGACGTTGATGCCTTCACGAATAGTTCAGAGCCTTTCCGAACCTCACGACGGACGCTGTCCCAGCCACAACCTTAGGCCGCGGCAAGAACCGAATCGGGTGGAGTATAGCACCTGAACGCGCTTCGGTCAACCTAATTCTCCAATTCCCTCGTGATGGTTTGATGGACATGGTTGACGACGGAACTCATGGGCTGGTTCGTTCGGATAATTTCATCGGCAAATGGGAGCTTGACCTCGGTTGGGAGTTGGGTGGCTACCAGACGCTCCGCAGATTCAAAATTAGCTAGTCTCTGGCTTAACCGCCTGAGTTGCTCCTCTCGTCCGCAAGTCACCACCCATATCCGATCGAATTCACCTTGCAGGCAAGCCTCAAATAGCAGTGGAACTTCGATTATTTGTGCTGTACTGCGCCTCATTTCTTGGAGCACACGGGGATGAACCAAACGATTTAATTTGCGGCGAAAACCGTGATCACCGGAAATGCGATTTCGCATGTCTTCTTTGTTGGGGATGCCGTCGATATTCAAAATGCGCGCAATTTCGATTTGAATTGAGTCGCTGTTTACGATTTCGCGGGCAATTGCATCGGCAGAGGCAATCTTGAAGCCCTGCTTACTTAAAATGTCCATCACGGTGGACTTGCCTTCTGCGATTCCTCCCGTAACGGCGATCCTCATGGCCTATTAAAGCAAAAGTGCCGAATGCGATTTATGCATTCGGCACCGTTTGCTATGCGAAATGAACGGTTATTCGGAAGCCTCTTCCTTGTCCTCAGGCGCATCTGCGCTTTCTTGACCATCAGCGTCTTCGGTCTGCTCGTCCAAGTCTTCATCCTCGTCACGGCCGAGGAAGCCCTTGAGCATTCCCAGCCGCTCGCCGATGGTGGCGCCGCCGGTGGCAAATCCGCGGCGACCGGCAACTTCCTCGAAGTCATCGAATTCATCGCGTCCACCGCGTCCACCCTTCTTGCCTTTCTTGCCGGCTTTACCGCGCTTGTCGACGCTTCGGAATTCCTCGCCTCCGCCGTATTCGCTGCCAGAATCATAGGACGGAGCTCCTCGCTCTTCCTTCAGATTTCCTGTGGCCCGCATACTCAGAACCATTCGGCGTTCGTCGGCGCGCAGATCGATGATCTGAACCTCGACTTCCTGGCCCTCTTCGACCGCATCCTGTGGTCGCTTGAGGCGTCGGTAGGACATCTCACTTACCGGCAAGAATGCTTCCGCGCCCTCCGGTAGTTTTACAAATGCGCCGCTTTGGACCAACCGGCCAATCGTCACAATTAACTTTTGGTTAATTGTGTAGTTCTGTTTGATGAGATTCCACGGGTCGGGGAGGACCTGGCGGTGGCCAAGCGAAATCTTGCCCGCGCCCTGATCCAATCGAAGCACCATAACTTCGATCTTCTGGCCTTCCTTAAACATCTCTTTGGGGTGGTTGATTCTCATCCAACTCATTTCGGAGATGTGCAGGAGGCCGTCGACGCCGCCCAAATCGATGAACGCGCCGTAATCCGTGAGGCGGCGAACCGTTCCCTCAAGCCGGTCTCCCGGACTCACTTGGGTGAAAATGTCCTCTTTAGCGCGAGCACGTCGCTGCTCTTCAGCTTCGCGGTTGGAAAGTACGACCTTCTTGCGGTCTCGGTCGATCTCAATAACCTTTAGTTGCAGCGGCTGGCCGACGTACTTTTCGATATTTCGAAGCTTGCCGCTCCCGACATGGGTTGCGGGGACAAACCCCCGGACGCCGACATCGACCACGAGGCCACCCTTGACTCGATCTACCACCTGGGCGGTGATCATTTCTTGCGACTTGTAAGCCTGCTCGATCTTGTCCCAGATCTCCTCGAAATCAGCTCGCTTCTTGGAAACGATGGCGTTGCCTTCGCCGCCCTCTGGTCGGATGACGACGACGTTAATCTTGTCGCCTACGCTAAAGTGATCGTGAGCCGACTCGATGGAGTCGGTGGTCAGCTCGTCGAGCGGGACGATTCCTTCTGATTTGGTGCCAAGGTCGACGAACACACGGTCCTTGTCGACCTGGATGATCGTCGCTTCGACGCGATCTCCCTTGGACAGCTTCTTAAACGACCCGTCCGTCTCGAATCCTTCGCCGCTCTCAAGGGCGCTCATGTAGGATTCGAACAAATCTTCGTCCGATTTGGCCGGGCTTGGGCTGCTTACTGCCTTGGGCTGCTCCGGCGCCGCCTCCACAACGGGTGCGGGTTCTGGGGTGGACTCAGATTCAACCGTGGCCGACGCGGAAGTCTCCAGTTGGGGAGTGGCTTCAGGCTCGGGCTCAACGGTAGCAACGGCGGTCTCGGGAGCGGAGGATTCCGCTTCCATATTCGAAGGGTCGGTTGGTATTTCCAACGGGGTGGCGTCGGACGCCGGAGCCGCCGTTTCGGGCTTCTCCTGGGCTTCTTGCTCGCCCACTGGCGTCTGGTTCTCGTCGATCATCATCTGCAATGCTCTTTATTGGGCTCCAATAGGATGGGGTTTATCCTACCTGAAACACCCCGTGTCCGTACGTTCGACGCGGGTCAAATGATTCAGATTTTTTAGGATTAATTCATTTTAGCTTATTGCCAGTTCTGGAGTGCTCGATACAGTGCCCGATAACGGTTTGACGCATGGGAATAATCCGCTCCCGAGGGCTCCACTTCTGCCTTAACCCGGACCGTTTCCCGGCAGGCGGATGGCACATCGGACCAGTGGCCAACTCCTACCCCTGCCAACAGCGCGGCACCGAATGCCGGGCCTTCGTCGTTCTCTAAAATTTGACAGGTGCACAGAAAGACGTCGGCGATCATCTGAACCCAAAACGGATTCCTTGCTCCTCCGCCGGTAATCCGAACCTGGCTTTTAAAACCGCCTAGCCTTTCCAGAGCTTCATAACACTCCAAGAGCCCAAACGTGGAGCCTTCGAATATCGACCGAGTGAACTCGGCGATTCCATGGCGGATGTCGATCCCACTCCACGAGCCTCTCGCGAATGGGTCGTTATGCGGCGAACGCTCTCCGGTCAAGTAAGGAAGAAAGGTTAGTCCGGCTGAACCCACTTCTGCTTTCGACGCAAGCGAGCCGAGGGAGTTGTAGTCCATGCCATTTCCGAAGTTGTCTCTGAACCACTTCAGCGACCCACCGCAAGAAAGCATGACGCCCATCGCGTGCCACGCCCGATTCGCGTGGCAGAAGGTGTGGACTGCACCCTTTGGATCGAACTGCGGGTGGTTAAGCGCGGTGAAAACGACCCCACTCGTGCCCAGACTCACGCTGACAATTCCAGGCTCGACAGCTCCAGTCCCGACGGCTCCCGCCGCCTGGTCCCCTCCGCCGCCAACCACCGGGATACCATCCCGCAAATTGGACACATTCGATGTCTTAGCGCTTGCGTTGTCAGACTCAAAGCATTCGGGGAAGAGGTCCAGGTTCAGACCCAATGCCAGGGCAATCTCCGGCGACCAATTCCTCGAGCCGATGTCCAGCAATCCAGTTCCGCTGGCATCGCTGACTTCGGTGGCAAGCTGGCCCGTCAAACGGTAGCGGATGTAATCCTTGGGTAACAAG
>DATFHI010000304.1:0-5728 GCA_035248525.1 Fimbriimonadaceae bacterium
AATCGAATGTGGCTAGACAATCGATCTGGGTGTACACAAAGGCGGCGCCCCTCGACGGCTTCATCTCCAACTTTGTGGTAGCAGAGAATAGCCAGCCTCATCGCATAGTGATCATGGCACTCAATGGCGGAAAACCGTGACGATTGCCGGGGTTTAAGCGTCGGAATAGAGTCGACGCATAGACAAGTTAACTGTCTCATCGCTAAAATGCATGAGATCGGCAGCCGTGCACGGCTTCTCTGGAGAAATATCGAATGATGAAGAAGCGGATAGTTTCCGTCGGCCTCTTGGCCCTCTTTGGCGCAACCTTTGCCACGGCGGACTTCGATGGCCCAGCCCCCCTCGCTTGGCGATGGCTACAAGCCACCAGCAGCTCACCCGTGGGTAGCCCAACTGTTGGCGATGGAATCGTCTACGGCGCAGTGGGATCGCGAATGTACGCGCTGGATAAGCAGACCGGTAATCAGATTTGGAAATTCCCGCTGGTCGATCCAATCCCTGGAACCTTTAAATCGTCGATCATCCTGACTGAAGGTTTAGCAATTGGCGCGGCTAACAACAAAACGATTTACGGCGTGGACGCCAAGACGGGCGAATCGCGGTGGTCTTATGTCGCTCCAGCGCCGATCTATCGAGAACCGGTATTAGCGGGAAAATTCATTGTTTTCGGAACCACTGATAACCAGTTGATGGCAATCAATGCTGCCGACGGCATGGCCGCGTGGCAAACTCCAGTGAAGATTTTCGATGGCTTTATGGGCAAGCTTGCGAGCTACCAAAGCAACGTTTATTACTTCAACAACAACTACCAGCTGGTGAGTTATAGCGCGACCACACAGAAAGAAAACTGGCGGCAGCGGTTTTCGGTTCTGGGTCCGGATGTGGAGGCATTCAATCTTAGCGACAACCTATATGTAAATTCCGGAACGTATGTGGTGGGACTGAGTGCCGTTTCTGGAAGGAAGATTTTTGAAGGCAATGCCAATGAAAACCTTGCCTTTGGACCAGTTTCAAATGGGGACACGGTCTTTGCGGTAAGCGAAGATGGCAAAGCATTTATCCTCGGCAGCAACGGCCGAATTGCCGTTCGCAAAGACATCGATCTGGGTTCCCAACCGGCTTCATCGCCATCAGTGGCCGGCAAGTTCTATGCGGTTCCGACCCGGAATGGCGCCATTAACTTGGTCGACCCGAAGACAGGCGACATAGTTTGGAGCTACCTGGTGCGTCCGGTGGGCGATCAGACAGCAGCAACGAACACGTCGCCGGGGCGGGGACCAGGAGGCGGAGGACCTGGAGCTGGTGGTGGCGGTGGTTTAGGTGGCCTAGGTGGCGGCCAAAACAACCAATCTCAGGCCGTCAAAGTCGTAGCAATTCCCGCTTCGGGCCCAATTGTGGTGGACGGTGATACCATGCTTGTACTGGCCCAAGATGGGAGCCTGCTTGCATTCGACAAGAACCATGGCGTGGACTTAACACCACCATCGGTGAAAATGACATGGCCAACTCCGGGCGATTTGGTATCAGGGCAGCCTCCTCTCCAATTGGTCTTTAAGATCGAAGATGAGGCGTCTGGAATCAATACTAAGACCTTAAAAATCTTAGTGGATGGCCAAGAGATGGAAAACGAATTTGGCCGAGACGGTTTGGCGATCGTCCGGATCTCATCCCTTGGCAAAAATAAGCCGTTTACTGATGGCCGAAAAACCATTACGGTGATTGTTGCCGACTGGCTGGGAAATGAGACCCGAAAGGATTTCTCATTGGTAATCGATAACACCTTGCGCCCGTTACAGCCACCGGCGACCACCCAACCAGGACAATCTGGTCCTGGCGGTGGAAAGGGCGGGGGTGGAGTCGGCGGAGGTGGAGTCGGCGGCGGCCGATAGATGTCACCGAGGGTTCTTCAGGCATTTCTACAAGCCGAACTTCAACCAATTAAGAGCCGAACTCTCTGGAGAGAGCTCGGCTCTTCTGGTGATGAAGGCGTTCAGCTTCTCCGGAATCACCGAACCCTGAGTTCGACTGAGCAAAGCCGACTGGAATCTCTGGATCTGGATTCGCTGGATAAAGCCGTTTCAAGCGGGATCCGTCCCATCGGTTTCTCGGCATATCCAGAAACATTACGCAATTGGGTTGATTACCCCATCGGGTTATTCGGTTGGGGCGACTGGAGTTGTGCGAATGCGCCCACGGTAGCGATTGTCGGAACACGAGGCGCAAGCACCTACGGCAAAGCGGTGGCGATGAAATTTGCTGAAGCCTTTGCCAGGGCGGGAATAACGGTGGTAAGTGGCGGAGCTATTGGCATCGATGGAGCCGCCCATAAGGGCGCTCTCGCCGTTGGTGGGAAAACGATCGCGGTGCTTGCAGGCGGCGTCGACCGCTGGTATCCCGCTATCCATCGCGGACTATTCCAACAGACCCGAGAGAGTGGCTGCCTGATAAGCCAATTTGCATGCGGGGTCAAACCGAACCCCTACCGGTTTCTCCAACGAAACTGCTTAATCGCCGGCCTAAGCCGCGCAACGGTGGTCATTGAAGCGCCAGAGCGATCTGGAGCAATTTACACCGCCAACCGTGCAAACGAGATGGGAAGGCACGTGTTCGTCGTTCCCGCAAACATCGAAAATATCAATTTCCGAGGGTCGCATGCCCTCATCCGGGATGGAGCCGTCCTGGTCGACCATCCGGACTTGGTTATGGACGCCCTGGGAGTTTTGCCGTCTGAGACTATTGAGGAAACGTCGCCGATAAGTGAGATAGCGTCCAAGATTCTAAGCAACTTGAGCACGACTCCATTGGCAGTGGAGTTCATCCTCGACCGAACCGGATTGCCAATGAGCGACGTGATCGGAGAATTGACCTTGCTGGAGTTAGAGGGACGAATCATCCATGACGCAGGAGGCTATGCACTGAAACCATGAAAAGAGTGTATGACTTCCTGGGGCCAGAGGGGTTTGGCGCCTATGAGATCGATTGGAGCGGACCCACATTCAAACGGGTAGCCACGACCGCCCGGACCCTCTTGATTCCAGGCTTCGTGGATATTCATATCCACGGGGCATTCGGAATCGATTTCATGTCCGCAAAGAAGAAGGACCTTCTTGTGCTCTGCGATCGGTTGTCTGCAGAAGGGTACGAGTCCTTTCTTCCGACCACCGTTACGGCTTCTCCAGACGACGTCCTTCGAGCTCTCGCCGAGCTGCCAGCTCACCCCATGGTCGCGGGATTTCACCTGGAGGGACCGTTCATCAGTAGAGATTTTCCCGGTGCCCAGCCCCCGGCATCCATTGCTAATGTCCCTGTTAAATCCTCGGATTGGGATCCAATCCTCAACGATCCTCGGCTGCGGCTCGTTACGGTTGCTCCTGAACTCCCGCATGCCCTAGAACTCATTTCTCGCCTGATGAAACGTGGGGTCGTGGTCAGCATGGGGCATACCAACGCGACCTATGAGCAGGCACGGCGGGGTTTTGAATTTGGGGCCAATCATACAACGCACACGTTCAATGCGATGCGCGGCCTACATCACCGCGAGGCGGGAATCGTCGGTTATGCGCTCACGAATGATTCTGTTTTCAGCGAATTGATTTACGATCGGCTTCACGTATCCCGTGAAGCTGCGAATCTGTTACTGCGAGCTAAAGGCGAACGACAGGTAGTCGCTGTGAGCGATAGCACAATGGCAACGGGATTGCCACCAAATCAAAGCCTGAAGATGTGGGGACTAGATTGCGTCACCGGTAAAAAGGAGATTCGGCTGGCAGGGTCGGGAGCTTTGGCGGGAAGCGCGATCACGTTGCTCGATGCATTCCGAAATCTCTATGAAGATTTTGGGCCGGAGATTGCCATACAGGCCTGCTGTATCAATCCGCGACGCTCGATGGGCTGGTCCCTCCAACCGAACGTCTACATCGAATTGGATAAGGATTTGAATTTGGTTGGGCGGAAATCCGCCGTCCCAGTCTAGGGGTGAGCTGCCTTTTCCAGCCGATCCCAAATTGCTTCCCACTCAGTTAATCGGGGCGGACGCTCTACGAAAAATTCCGGCAATTCCATTCGATCGAGTTCATGCAAAGCTTGGAATAGCACAATTCCATAGGCGACAGGATCACGCGGCATCTGAATCTGAGCGGCGTGGCTGGCGACTGAAAAGGTCAGGCCAGGCTGATCTGCATCTAAGCGGTCTACAAGAATTACTCTTGCGCGAGGTGCGTAATGTCGCGGGTACCTGCCGGGAGAAACTTTTTCCGTACCGGTCCCCATCTCAACTTCTGCATTGAGCAGGCTCGACAACTGTTGGCGGGAGATACCCCCTGGCCGAAGTACTTTGGGCATTTCTGAGCGGCAGTCCACGATGGTGGATTCCAGCCCAATCTGGCACGGACCACCGTCGATAATCATCGCCGCTGCGCCTGCGATCGTTTCATCGATGTGTTCAACTCGCGTCGGCGAAATGGACATGAATGGGTTGGCGCTTGGAGCTGAGATCGGAATGCCCGCTTCCCGAATGATCTCTAGTGCGATGGGATGGCTGGGCATGCGCACGGCAACCGAGTCGAGACCCGCTGTCACTAGATCGATCACCTTCGGAGTTTTCGGAAGGACCAAAGTGAGCGGTCCGGGCCAAAACGCTGCGACCAACTTATGGACGTATTCCGGGATTCGGATTGCAATGTCTTCAAGCTCGCTGGGACTCCCGATGTGAACAATTAGAGGGTTATCGGCGGGCCGTCCCTTTGCATCGAAGATTTTGCGCACCGCGGCTTCGTTAGTAGCATCGGCTGCTAATCCATATACGGTTTCCGTGGGGATGACCACAAGCTCTCCACGAGAAAGCGCCAAGGCCGCCTGCGAGATATATTCCGGGGTTGGCGGCAATACGCTCATTGAATTGCCTCGAGCATTACTTGCCGCGGTGGATCGAATCCGAGCCACCAATAAAAAGACCGCGCCCCCTGGGCAACCAGCAACCCCTTTCCATCAACTGTCTGGAGTCCATGACGGTCAGCCTCTTCGAGAAAAGGCGTGCTTCCGTATACCAAGTCGTAGGCGATTAAATTGTTCGCACCTGACCAGTCAATCGGTAGCCGATCACCCGTCAATCCGGCAGAGGTTGTGTTGACCAACAGATCACAATCCAACGAGGGTGTTTCAAGTACTTCCGACAAAGGGAACTCCTCTTTTAACTTTTCGGCTGAGGTGCGTGTGCGATTCCAAATCGCCACGTCGTAACCAGCCGCTGGCAGCGTCGCGGCTAAGGCACGTGCAGATCCACCGCTTCCCAGGATATGGACGCGGGCGCCACTCGGCAGATTCAAATCCGAAAGCGTGTCCAAAAAGCCACTCCCGTCGGTGTTTGTGCATCTACCTGAGGTCAAGTCCAAAGTGTTTGCTGCGCCAATTCGAGTTGCAACCGCGTCCGGTTTGGTGGACCATTGGAGTGCGGATACCTTGTTGGGCACGGTCACGTTGAGTCCCCGATAGCCAATTGCCTTCAGGTGATCCAATGCGGGCTCCACTTCACCGACCGGGACATGGATCGCGAGATAGGAATAGGGCAGGCCAAGAGAGCGATATGCCGCTTCGTGCATTTTTGGCGACCGACTATGTGAGACGGGGTCGCCAATAACGCCGAATTCCGCTTTTGGCGCGTTCTGCCAATCGACCGCGCTCAACTCTCCGTCCGAAACGCGTAGTATCTTTGGCCGAGGAAGTTCCAAAT
>DATFHI010000305.1:0-2362 GCA_035248525.1 Fimbriimonadaceae bacterium
CATGCGCAATGAATCCGATGAAGTGTTGAAAGCCTTGGATGAGGCGTTCGCAATCGGACGCGGATCCGGAATTCGCGTGGAAGTGAGCCACATAAAGCTTGGCAAGGCTGGTTGGGGACAGGCGCAAAAGGTGCTGGACATGCTTGCCAAGGCGAGGGCGGAAGGCCTCGATGCCACCCAAGACCAGTACGTCTACACCGCAAGCAGCACCAATCTCACGCAGATGATTCCAACGTGGGCCAGAGAGGGCGGCCGTGCTCAATTTCGGGAGCGCATCAAGGATCAGGCGCTAAAGGCGAAAATGGTCGCGGAGATGGAAAAGGGCCTGGCCCAGCGATCGGAGCCCGATTACACCTACGCCGTAGTTGCCAGCTACGGTAAAAATCCCGCGCTCAACGGTTTGACCGTTCCCCAGGCGACGAAGAAGGTCCGCGGGAGCGATTCGGTTCAAGACCAAATGGAGTTCCTGTTCGACGTAGAGGCCAATGGCGGCGCGAGCGGAGTTTTCTTTGGGATGAATGAGGACGACATCAAGACTTTCATGCAACTCCCAGGAACGATGTTTGCCGCCGACGGCGCTTGCCGCGAATTCGGCAAAAACGTTCCTCATCCCCGCAGCTACGGCAACAACGCCCGAGTGCTGAGCCGCTACGTTCGGGAGATGAAGGTGATCAGCCTAGAAGAGGCGGTTCGCAAGATGACCTCGCTTCCGGCGCAGACTTTTCGTCTGGGCAACCGGGGGCTCATTCGAGAAGGATTTGCCGCTGATTTAGTTGTCTTTGACCCATACAAGGTCGAAGACAAAGCTACTTACGAAGATCCGCACCATTACGCTGTCGGATTCAAGCATGTCATCGTGAACGGAGTTCCGGTGATTAAAGATGGAGAGAAGACGGGTAAACGGCCCGGACGGGCGATGAAACACCAAAAGGATTAACAGCGATGACGAATCAGCAACTCGCCGACGAACTCCGCGACCTGCGCGACTTTCTGATCATCGCCGGTTATGAGGAGTCGCACGCAACTCGCTACACCCAAATCGCTCGGTATATCGAGAAAATGCCGGAATCGGTCGGGGACCTGCGAAAAGAGGGTCGCCTGGATGACATCCCGGGTGTTGGCAAGCTCATCAAGTTGTACATTAAGGAGTATCTGGAAACCGGCACATGCTCCAAGCGCAAAGAGTGGGAAAGCGAAGCGCCGGCATCCGTTCTGGAACTCGTTAGGATTCCGGGAGTTGGCGCAAAAACGGCGCGGTTCCTGTTTCAGAACTACGGCATTGTGTCGTTGAAGTCCCTGAAGCAGGCAATAGACGAGGGCAAGCTGCGAGACGCTCCGGGAATTGGTTCGAAGACACTGGCAACGATGCGTCAGTTCGCGGATGATCACATGTGAATGTAGGGCAATTCAGCGTCGGTGATGTCCAATTTTTCCGTACGAATGACAGCCTCACGTATCTTCCCACCCGCACCACGCGACTGTATCAGGTAGCCGCTGGAATCGGATTAGCGATCGCATTTGGCTACATTGCAATTCTCGTATACCGCGCAAAGCCTCTCGGGCAACTTGTGGACGAAGGAAATAGCCTGAATGATATCGCTGCACTCGGTGCTGGTCTACTGGCTCTCTGCCTGGTAACGGCGATCCCCTTTTATTTGAAGCAAGCCAAGCGTCCGTACGTATTAATGCATCTCCAAAGGAACTGACCACGGGCGGTCGAGTGATTCGCGATCTTTCATCCGTGGTTCACGTCAAGGTTAAGTTAATTAGTGGAGGCGGAAGCGAAGCAGCCCCCTAATACATTGTCCAACTTGCTCTCGGCACCAAAGATTTTCCGCTCCCTTTGCTTCGATTCGATATCGAGTCTCAAGCAAGGCGAATAGGTGAGGAGATTGGTCAGCTCCTTGGCGTTCAAGTATTGTGAAGTCCGTGCGAGCTTAACGTCTGCGATAATGGGACATGAAATCGTATCGCCTCAACCGCCTCTTCAACGCCAAGTCGGGGAGGTGTTTCGATGTGGCGATCGACCATGGGTTCTTCAACGAAGCCAGTTTTCTGAGCGGGATCGAGGACATCGGGACGGCGGTTAAGACGGTGGTCGAGGCTGGACCCGATGCCATCCAACTCACCGTTGGTCAGGCCGATGTGCTTCAGAGGATTCGGGGACGCGAGAAGCCTTCGCTTGTTCTCAGGACGGACGTTGCCAACGTATATGGGAAGAAGTTGGAAGCGCCATTTAGCCGTATGATCGCGGACCCGGTTGGACAGGCGCTTCGCTTGGATGCGGTGTGCGTGGTCGTCAACTTATTCCAGATTCCAGGGGCGCCAGAGGTCACCGAGCATTGCATTGAGAACATCTTGA
>DATFHI010000306.1:0-5197 GCA_035248525.1 Fimbriimonadaceae bacterium
CGCCACCTAAGCTCAGATTGCTTGTGACCCCAACTTGATCCTCGGAATTGATCGCTCCTTTCAACTCGTTGACGGCTCGTAAGCTGATTGCAATCGATGTGTCGAAGCGTGGATTGTCTCGATTGTCCACGAGTTCCCACGCGAAATCGCGGAAGGTCAGCCAAGCAAGGTCGCCACGAGAACTTAGATCAGCGATCTTGGCGTCCGAACGACTGTACTTTCGGCCGCTATCATGAATGACGAGCAAAGCAGGCAAACCGCTAAATGCCCGGATTTTGTCCGCCGAGAACTCGACGGAAAAGGGGTTCAGCGAGACGATCGTTGCCGTCGTCCAAACGGGACGATCCTCGGTGTGCGCAACCAGAGTTACACTTTCACCGACCCAAGGTTCATGCTGTGCACGGGTCCCCGCCATACCGATCCTATCGGTTCATACCAGCAAATTCCACAGGTCCGGATTGCTAAAACTTCAAAGAGCGGGCGCGCTCTACTTCTCGGCGTTCGTCATCCTTGGCGATCTTTTCACGCTTATCGTACTGAGCCTTACCCTTGCCGAGTCCAACCTGGACTTTCACTCGACCGCGCGAGTTGAAATAAACAGCCAAAGGAACGAGTGTATAGCCTTTCTCCTGCGCTTTTCGTTCTAGGGTATCGATTTCCTTTCGATGAAGGAGTAACCGCCGATCCCGTCTTCTATCGGGCGCGAAGGCGGAAACTGCGTTTTCGTACGGATCGATATCCATGTTGAGCAGGAACATTTGACCGTCGATCACGCGGCAGTAGGCATCGGTCAAGTTGGCGCGACCCAAGAAAATGCTCTTCACCTCAGAACCTACGAGTTCGATTCCCGCCTCGACCGTGTCGTCGATGTGGTAGTCGAATCGTGCCCGACGATTCTGAATCGACCGGGGTCCCTCGTTTTTTTCCACTCCCTTCTTCTTCGCCATGGTGGGCAGGAAGTGTACCGGCGGGAACCTGCGGTCCCGGGAACGACGTTAAGGTACAACGTTAAACTTATGAAAGGTCTAGCTTTCATTTATGTTGGAATCGTGGCAGTCGCAATCTTGGGTTGCGGAAATTCCTCCACCGCTACGAACGATAGCGCTCCGAAGGATAAGCCGCCGGTCACCGCCCAGGGTGGAAGTTTGGACAAGGTTCTTACCGACGTCGTCCAAGCCGGTAAGGGAACGGCCGCTAAAACTGGCGATATGCTTACCTTGCTCTATCGCGGCGTCCTGAAAGATGGGACCGTGTTCGATGGAAATATGGATGCAAACGGAAAAGCGCTCCCGGGCAAAGATCCGTTGCCAATGACTCTAGGAGCCGGAATGGTTATCCCCGGTTGGGATATTGGCTTGAAAGATGTCAAGACGGGAGAAGTTAGAAAGCTATCGATACCTGCGTCCTTTGCTTATGGAGAAAAGGGCCAGGGGAAAGTCCCGCCCAACGCAGATCTTTTCTTCACCGTCAAATGCCTTTACGTTGTCAGTGCGGATGAGCGCATGACAATCGATATCGAGACAGAGAAAGAAGGCAAAGGCCAGCCCTGCAAGAAGGGAGACAGGGTCAAGATTCACTATGTTGGAAAGTTGCTAAGCGGACGGCAGTTCGATTCATCCCGCGACCGAAAGACGGCATACGAATTCACCCTCGGTGCAGGAGATGTCGTTCCTGGTTTCGACAAAGGCGTATCCGGAATGAAAAAAGGGGAGATCCGAAAGGTCATTATTCCTCCCCAGGCTGCGTATGGTGCCGATCCCTCTAACGGCATACCACCAAACAGTGTTCTAGAATTCGAAATCGAGCTCCTGACGATCAACGGCAAGTAGACCCGGTCCTGTTTTCTGACCATGGGAACGGTACACTTAAGCTTCCAAACAGAGGAGTTTTGAATGACGGTTGGCGTTCCTAAGGAAGTTAAAAACAACGAATTTCGAGTTGCACTGACGCCCTCTGGCGTTATGTTGCTTAAGCAGAATGGCCATCGCGTGGTGGTCGAATCGAACGCCGGCGAAGGCACCCATATTTCGGATGAGGAATATCGGCAAGCTGGAGCAGAAATTCTAAGCGTCGAAGACGTTTGGAAACAAGCGGATATGATCGTAAAGGTCAAGGAGCCTCAGCCGAAGGAATATCCCCATATCCGGGCCGACCAAATCATTTTCACCTACTTTCACTTCGCCGCCGATGAAGGTCTCATGCGTGCCATGGTCGACAGCAAAGCGACCTGTGTGGCATACGAAACGGTTGAACTCCCGAATCGAACACTTCCATTGCTGACCCCTATGTCGGAAGTCGCCGGACGGTTAAGTATTCAGGAAGGGGCAAAGTATCTTGAGCGCCCAATGGGCGGTCGTGGAGTCCTGTTGAGCGGCGTCCCTGGCGTCAAACCCGCCGTCGTAGGTGTCATTGGAGCAGGCGTCGTAGGAATTAACGCAGTTAAGGTCGCGGCGGGATTCGGAGCCACCGTTTACGTACTAGACGTCAGCCTCGAAAGACTCCGCTACCTGGACGACATCTTCCCGGATAACGTCATCACCCTCCACAGCAATCCGGGTACGTTAAAGCAGGTGCTGCAAGAAGTAGACCTTCTGGTCGGAGCGGTCTACCTCACCGGCGCCAGGGCCCCGATTCTCGTTACCAGAGAGGATTTGAAGCTCATGAAGCGAGGATCCGTGATCGTCGACGTTTGTGTCGACCAAGGTGGATGCTTCGAAACTACCAAAGCGACCACCCATGCCGATCCGATCTACACGGTGGATGGAGTCGTGCATTACTGTGTGGCGAATATGCCTGGAGCAGTCGCGAACACGAGCACTTACGCGCTTACGAACGCAACCTTGCCTTACGTATTGAAGCTGGCCGACAAAATGCTGGGAGCGCTGGAAAACGATCCCAGTCTGCGGAAAGGCTTAAACGTGGCGAACGGAACTGTAACGCTGGAAGCCATTGCCCAGCAGTACGGATACAAATACGTCTCACCCGAATCCTACTTGGCTGAACACGCAAAAGTCGTAGCATGAAGATTATCTGGGTCGCTCTGCTCTCTGTCTGTGCGCTGTCTGCTAATGCCCAAATTGTAAAGCAGGGCAACGGCTACCTGTTTCGAATGAAGCTCGCTGCGGGTAAGACGCTCAAATATGGTGTTGTATCCACATTGTCGAGCAATGAAGCGGGCGGGTCGTCGATGAAGTTGACCCTACCTATGGTTTGGAAAACGGTTGCGGTCAAGAATGGTGTCTCGACGGTCGACACCTCGGCCGGACCGATCTCTTCTGGTGGCTCCAATCTGGGCGGACAACCCGTTAGAAATCGAATTCAGATTGACACCCGAGGAAAATTGATCGGTAAGGCTGGTTCTGGGCAACAACTCATGCCCGCGCTACCCGATAAGCCAATCCGAGTTGGACAATCGTGGTCTGCATCTGCTCCGATTGAGCTGCCTATGCAGGGCGATAAGAAAATCACCGCTACGTACGTGTTCAAAGGGATCAAGACCGTTGGAGGCAAATCAGTCGCGGAGCTAGCAGTCAAAACAAGTGGTCAAGCTGCCGGCACCGGAACCATGTTGCTTTTAACGAGCGACGGGACCTTATTCAAGAGCCATCTGAATATGAGTTTAACCATGACTGGGCCCACCGGAGTTCTTACGAAGTACCACGTCACCGGCGACATCAGCCGCAAATGATCGATCTCGCGCGGACGGGCGATCCGCAAGCGCGGGAACTGCTCCTCAAACATCCTCGAGTAGCAACTGTCGAACAGGACGACCTTTCGGGAATTCGATTCGAGGTCGGAAGTTGGAAACGCTCAGTGTCTGCGGGAAGACCAGACTTGCCGATTTGCGGTCTGGTCGAACTGATGGATAACAATCCGATGGTTTGTGCTGACGAAGTATCCGTGCCGGACCCGGTATCCACGCTTGCATTAATCGGCGCGGGCCCGCTTGCCTGGTCAGGAGTGGTATTAGAAGCGCCTACGGTGATCTCTTCCATTCCGGGTGACAGCGATTTGGTAAGCGCCTTCTTAGCTACTGCGGGATGGAACGGCGGAGTCACCCTGCACACGGAATCCAAAGATCTTGGCGGAGTTGCGGCCGCAACAATCATGGTTGCGATTGCGACTCCAGGGGATTTGTCTGAAATCGACGACATATTTGAAGAGCGGTACGGCCGGTCCTTTTTCGTCCGCCGCGACGAATCAAGCGAATGGTCCCCCGACCTTGTAAAGGGTAAGAGTTTTGCGCTCTACCGGTTAAGAATCACCCCCGGCGAAGAAGTCAGCTTGCTCTCAATCCAAGTCATCGCGGACCTCAAAGGTAAGTGCGGCGCCGCTCAGTTGGTCCACGCAATGAACGTCATGGCAGGCTTTGAAGAGTCTCTGGGCCTCAACTAATCTTGATCGAGATCGATCACTTTTTTGGGCTTGCTCTCCGACTCCACGGCTTCGATATCCGATTTTGAACCCACAATCATATCCGGCCCGTCCCCACCAATTTTCTCCCACTTCCCTTTTTCAACGCGCTTAAATGTGGTGAATCCCTTCTTGGCTGCGGTTTCCGGGGCATTATTGGTATTGAGTCGAAATGAGGCTCGGCTGACGACCCTTCTGACCTCCAACCCACAGGTCGGGCAAAACTCCAGAGGGACATCGTTGATTCCCTGGATCACCTCGTTCTTCCCTTCGCAAATAAGGCAATCCCGGTCGACCGGCTCGTACTCGTAAATTGGCATGAATCTGTATGGATATGACGGGTTAACTCAGCAAAAGATGAACTTTATCGAGCAATTGAACTCAGAAATCATCGAATGTCGTCTGTGCCCGCGCCTTGTGGAATGGCGAGAACAGGTTGCTCGGGAAAGGAAGGCGGCCCATCGACTTGAAGAGTATTGGGGACGGCCGGTTCCGATTCTGGGCGACCCGAACGCAACCCGAATGATCGTCGGTTTGGCGCCAGCGGCCCATGGCGCGAATCGCACCGGGCAAATGTTTACCGGCGATCGCAGTGGCGACTGGCTCTTCAGGGCTCTCCACAAGGCTGGAGTCGCCAACCATGCCAACAGTTCTTCGCGCGACGACGGAATGCAACTGAAGGAAGCATTAATTGCCGCAAGCGCCCACTGCGCGCCACCGGCGAACAAACCTACACCCGATGAGATTAGAAACTGCAGTCGCTATCTCATCGCTCTGCTTCAAT
>DATFHI010000307.1:0-9974 GCA_035248525.1 Fimbriimonadaceae bacterium
AACGGTTTTCCCCGGCGCTCAATCCCCCGGCACGAACATCCGGGGAGTACGGTTTTCAATTCTAACCCCGACGCTCAATCCCCCGGCACGATCATCCGGGGTCTACGGAAAAACAATGCCAATAAGAGGGCGGGGAGGCCAATGATCAACCCCAAACCAAACCCGGGCGCCACATACCGAAAATCAACTTGATGCTTGCCCGCCGGGAGCTCGATGGCAAGAAAATCCCCCGGTGAAATCGCGGCTTCCTTTCCATCCACGGTCGCCGACCAACCCGGCAAATTTCGGTCCGCCAGTGACAACGTCCCCGGCCCGGTTGCCTCCACCAACATCCGATTTCCGGAATCGATAAGGAACGTTGCCGGAATTCTTCCCGCCGTCGCCCGGGCGACATCCTGATCGTAACTCTGAAGACGGTATTTGTAAATCCCGTCTTCTTGCCGCATATCGAAGTTGCCCTTCAAGTCGATTTCGCGGTTCGACCAGATCTCGGAAACGCCTGCATCCACCAGAGATTCCCAATAGGCGGTCGGCTTGGCAAACATGATGTTGCCGTTCGCGGGGGGCGCGGAGTCCTGCTGATTAATCTCATCCAAGATGCGCTTGGTGTTCTTATTCAGCAAAGAGTCGTAACCCCCAAGCTCACGAATTCGGCTCAACGCGGCCAGATTCGGTGGCATTAGCGCATCTTTGGCGGCGGCGATGATGCCCCAGCTTTCATTGACAATGGCGACTCGGGCATGGGGGTCTTCCGGTCCCTTCACCGCTTCGACCGGCTTGCCGGTTGAAATGAGACTGAGTCCCGCAACGAGAACGAGCAGAACCGGAATCACCGGTACCAACCGCCTGGAATCGACGGACTCGGATTTTTTTACATGAGGTATCAGCAGCAACACCCCCATGCCCAACACGATCGATATCGCCACGCTCGGCAACAATCCCGCTCCGCCAATGCCGACGACCGCCTGGCCAAGTTGCTCCATTCCTGCCTGCCAAGACGGATGGAGTCCGGGCAGGATGAATACGGTCAAAAGAGTGATCAACGCCATGGAGACCACCGCAACGAAGGTCTGACGCTTCGAAACCTCCCGGACTCCCAACCCTGCCAAAACACAAGCCGCCAAAACGAACAGCACGATAATCCTTCCCGGACTTCCCGTCGATGACCATCCGGACAATCCGAAATAGAGGATCTTGTTCAAGATCGTCCCCATCGCCAAGAGCAAGGCGAGGACTCCAATGGTCGCCATGGGCCAAGTGCGGCGATCTCTCCAAGGGACCAGGAAAAGTAGTCCCAAAACCAAGGGTCCAATGGTCACCGCCGATTCGGCGAAATTCGCCCCCTGCTTGGCAAGCGGCGGCCAGTACTCCGCAACCGTCATGCCCTGCCCGACTTCGACCGGAGTTCGCGGGTCGCCCAGCGCCTTTGGCGTGACCAAATTGGCAAACTCGAATGGCTTGATCGCGCTGGCAACATACGCCTCATAGCCGGCTTCGGTCGGCACGTTGCGACGGTGCGAATCGGCGGAGTGCTTTAAAACAGGAAGCAGTTGGGGAAAGGCGATCATCACCCCGAATCCAACTCCAAACAGCACGCCAAATCCCCGCGCGCGCAACTCCTTTAATTGGAACAGCATAAGGAGCACAACCGCGCCAACTCCATAGGCGGCGAACTGCAAATGGCCGCCGAGGAACATCATCGCCACGATGAGGCTAAGCATTGCAATGGATCGGAACTCCAATGGAGCAGATTTGGCCTCGGCCTGACCGTGAAACTGCAGCACCGCCCACAGCGCCCATGGAATCCACGAGACGGTGGTGATTACACTGCTCAGCGCCGTCCAACTCAGCATGAAAGGCGAAAGCGCGAAGCTGGCTCCGGCGACTGCTCCTCCGACCTCCGAACCGCCCAACGCACGAACAAGCTTGGACGTCCCTAGCCCCGCCCAGAAGAGGTGGAACCAGGCGAGAAGAGTTATTGCAAAGGCGGTGGGAATGTGCAGCAGTCCCATCAGAATGTGCGGCGGATACAGCGCGCCAGACTGCGAGTTCGCCAATAGCGGCGTGCCCATCAACTCATAAGGATTCCAAAATGGCACTTGGAACTTGCCCCAGGATTCGAAAACCAGGTCGCGCCAGACATAGAATTGCAGCGCGCCGTCCGCTTGCAACACATCCCAAGCATCCTTGGGCGGCGGTCCATTCCAGGGTGCAAACTGCCGGATCTGGTCCCACGGGCCAATCGCTTCGCCCAGCAGTACCGCTCGCCAAAGCGGAACCAATGGGATCAGGAGCAGGAATAGCCAATGCCAATGACGCTTGAGCCAAGCCACGGCTGATTATTGACCAATTGGACTCACGGGTATCCAAATCCACAAATTTGTGGTTTTTGCGCGGGACTTGGTTGACAATTTCCGTTTTCGAAACCTTAAAGATTAAGGGTGCGCGGAAATGGTGATATTCACCACTTGGTCTCGCTCGATCCTGACCCGCATGCGTCCTTCGGGATGCGGGATTTCTGAGCATTCGATCCACTCCACGCCGAGCGGCAGCGGGTCCACCTCGTCCGTCCCCGGCTGCACGCCAACTGCATGCAGCATGATCAGGTCGACGATCCAAGAATGCATGTAATCGTCGTAACCCCGGTACAGGCTTGGGGTTCCCTTGATCGGATCGTAATGCTCGTAGCTATTCGGTCGGGCCGAGTCGCCGTCGTGAAACATCAGCGTGATCGCCTTCACCAGTGCATCGCCCGCTTGCTTCCGAAGGGTCTCATCACGCAGTCGGCGCGCGACATTTGCAATCGCATCTACTAGGTGGCTATTGACCATCGGCCAACTTCGCCCATTCCAGGGACAGTTGAGCCGCTTATCTTTCCACTCCGGCTCCGCGCTGAATGTGGGATCGGACAAGGCGGTCGCGGGGAAACCTTTCGGGAGCCAGAATTGTCCTTCCTGGGTGAGCCAACAGGCAATGGATTCCTGCGCTCCATCTCGGGCATCGACAAGAAGGGGTCTATGCATGAGCGGATAGAGTCCAGTCGCCGGCCTTATTGGCGACAGTGCATCGGAGCCGGGGATCTTGTCGCAGAAGTAGCGATTGTCGCGGTCGAATAGATCCGTCAAATTCTGTCGCAAACTTGCAACCCGATCGCCCCAGAGGTCAGCTTCTGGACTTCGAACCGCGTGGAATGTGGCAGGGGAAAATCTTGCCAACGTTGTCAAAAGCTCAAAAAGGTAGTAAGTCGCGTCGACTCCGATCACTTGAAAGCTTGCCCAGAGGTCTGCATCGCCGCTCGCGAATTGGTACCGACTCATATACTCCTGGCCGGTTTCGTTTTGATCGAAGATGAGAACCCCATCTCGGTCCACGCGATGACCGAAAAAGTAATCCGCATATCGGAAGAAAGTCTGGAGCGGCTCTTCAAGATCGATTTGATGGATCGCATGCAGCGATTCCAGCCCCGTGGCGAAGTCCGCGTGATAGAAGTCGCGGGCCGGACGGCCGGAATAGTTGTGCCCCGGATAGCTGCCGTCTGCTCGCTGGCACTTGGCAAGATTCTCTAAGATGCCGAGCCCAAGCTTTGGGGAATGCATCCAGGCAACTTCTCGCAGATGCGCTTGGGCGGAATAGGTTACGAAGTTCCGGAAGAAACCGACCCCCTCTGTGACGAATGGAGAGAAGTTCGCTTCCGCACTGGAGGTGCAAATCGGTAGATCTGGAATGTCGACGGTGTTCAAACGGATCCCATACCACCGGTACCAGTAAGCCGCCGTCAGGTAGGGATCGCTGGATTCAAACTGCGGAACCGAACGGAAGTAGCTTCGCCATGCCTTCTCGTTCTGCTCGATAACTGCAGGACCTGGGAAGGTCGGCTCTCGGCTAGAAAATCCGTTCAATGCGGCGCGACACGTAACTACAAGTGGCTCATTTGGGAGCAATTCATATTGCTGAACAATGTGAACAAACCCTTCAAATGGGGGCGGACCGCCAATCAGTTTGGTGTCGCCGGGCAACTTGCCGTTACGAAGCTTTTGCGGAAGCAAGGAAGTCTCCCAGAGCGGAGCGTCGTCGTGCCACTGCGCAAGGTTGACGGTGAAACTCACACGCGGCCGATTTGTGCCCAACTGCAGGAGGAGGTCGATCGGCTCGCCCAGGTCGGCGCTACCCTTCAGGCGTTCCTGATCGATGCCCGTGCGATCCGCTTCGACCTCGCGCGGCCAGGCGGTTGAAATTCGGTAATTGATGGCATTGTCGAGGAAAGCGCACGAAGACAACGACTGCCACGGAGTTCCGTATCCGGGCTCTCGTTGCTCTGGCATCGCCCAAACGAAGACATGTACGGCATCTCCGGACAGCAGTTCGAAAACGGAAATCCACTCGTGTTCTTCGGTGATTTGGCGGGTTTCGCGAATCAATGTTCCTTCCGCCCGATGCTCGAGAATCATGCGGTCCGGACGCCAAGATTTCAGTTCGCCACGAAAACGTATGGGTTTGCCGTCGAAATCGGTAAACAATATGGTGAACAGCCTCGTCAACCTAATGTCGGCAAAGTAGCACTCGTCCCAAAAGCCGGGTTTTTCCAGCCAACGAGGGAATGGCGGCGCATAGATGGCGCCCTTTCCTCCACCAAGAAACCATTTATCTTTGCGTTCGAGGAGAGAAAGCGGGTCCACTGTGCCGATTTTAGCCATAAGGGATCATCGCGTCGTAAAATCAACGTAAAGAACCTCACATCACTATGAAATTTCGAACCCTTCTCACCAGCGTCACGCTAGCGGTTTCACTAATCGCGGCAGGCGCGCAAGCCCAACAGCGTCCGAAGATGGATGCCGAGGCCAAGCAAGAAGTTTTGGCTTCCATGAGCAACCTGATCACCAAGTATGCCTACGTTCCCGGCGTCGACTTTAACAAGTTGAGCGATCTTCTGGATAAGCAGAAGACGAACTTGGAGAAGGCCGATACCGAGGACCAGTTCAGCAATGCGGTCAACTCCGCTCTCCAAGAGTTTGGATTCAGCCATATCGTCCTCATGCAGCCGGTCGCGGTAAACGCGCGCGTCAACCAAAGCTCGGTTGGCATCGGCGTGAACATCCAGCCGGTCGATGGCGGCATCTTGGTGACGCGCGTCGTTCCCAAGGCTCCGGCCGATGAGGCGGGAATGGTAGCCGGCGACGTAATGATCAAGGCCAACGGCAAGCCGATTAAAGACGCTTCCGATCTTCGTGGCGAAGAGGGTCAGCAGGTCACCGTAACCGTCCGCAAGGTCGATGGCAAAATCAAGGATTACACGATCACCCGACGCAAGTTCTCCACGGTTCGTCCCGAGGAGCTGCATTGGGTGGATAAGGACACGGCGGCGATTTCGATTTACACCTTCGATCTCAGCTACGACCGCAAGAATGTCGAGAAGTTGATGAAGGATGCCAACAAAGCTAAGAACCTCATCGTCGACCTCCGCAACAATGGCGGCGGCGCGGTGGTGAACATGGTTCACTTCCTCGGCATGGTGCTTCCTAAGGACACCACGATTGGCACGTTCGTTTCGAAGAAGGTCGTAGAGGATTACGTCCGCGAGAAGGGTGGCAGCCCGAACGATCTCAAGGAGATCGCCGAGTTCGCCGAATCGAACAAGCTCAAGCCGATGCCCAACATCAACGTTCCCGTATTCAAGGGCAGGATCGCGGTCCTCGTGAATGGACTCAGCGGCTCCGCTTCGGAGATCACCGCCCAGGCGCTCAAGGAGCTTGCCGGCGCCCAGATCGTGGGAACCAAGTCGGCAGGAGCGGTCCTGGTTTCGGTTATGGTGCCGATCGCCCGAGGCTTTATGGTCCAGTACCCGATCAATGACTACGTGTCCGCGAAGGGAGTTCGACTCGAGCACACCGGAGTTCCGGTCGACGCCGAGGCCACCACTCCTCAAGAGATGATGCCGAACAAGATCGACCCGGCCTTCCAAGTTGCACTGCAACAATTGAGCCGCGCCGGCCAGTAATTCAGTAAAGAAAAAGTAGCCTCTCTGCCCAAGGCAGAGAGGCTTTTTTATTTAAGCGTCCTGATAGACTTGGCCGACTTGCCTGCCCCGACGGTTTGAATTGAAATTGGGCGATTGACGTTGGACCAGGATATCGAGCGGCTGGAACGGAAGAGCACCGATCCATCTTTGTCCACGTTCGAGGCGTTGAGGTCGGCGATCAAGCGATTATCTTGTCGGATTGCCATCGTCACCCGCAGGCGAGAGCTCTTGACTTCGATGACGTCGACGGCCGTGCCATTCAATGCCATCGTTCCCGATCTTCGCACTCGGGAGCCGGGGGGAATAAGGATGTCGATCGGGTTTTTTTTGGCGATGATTTGGATGGGAAGCGTCTCGGGGTCCGCGCCGACTTTGGCAAGCCAGGCGTTGACGTTGTAGATGCCCATGTTGCCACTGAAGAGGCCCTTCGAACAGAGGAGGCGCAACTTCTTTGCGCTCCATTGCCACTCTGCCCCGGATTGGTGCCCGTACAGTTTGCCGTTGCTGTAAACGTATGTTTTCTTGGCGCCGTTGGAGTTGATCACAAACTTCGCGGACTTGAGTTTTGAATAAGCGGAACGGCTGAAATTCACTATCCGACGGGTGCTGGCGTCGGCGAAGACGGCGGGGGCCAGTTTTTGGGGTTTTGCCTGGAGTAAGGCCAGATAGGCGATGCTGGTGAGCATTTCCGATGAAGGTACCCGTTCTATGCCAAAATCCAAACTCCATGAGCAAAGACCTCGGACTCACTCCCATGGCGGAGAATTACGCGGATTGGTACAACGAATTGGTTGTAAAGGCCGATCTTGCCGACTATTCCGCAGTGCGCGGCTGCATGGTCATCAAGCCGCACGGATTCCGGATGTGGGAGCTCATGCAGCAAGGTCTGGACGGCTTGTTCAAAGCGACCGGCCATGTGAACGCTTATTTCCCGTTGTTCATTCCGAAATCATTCTTTGAAAGAGAGGCCGAGCACGTCGAGGGCTTCGCTAAAGAGTGCGCGGTCGTAACCCACCACCGGCTGAAGGCTAACCCGAACGGAAAAGGTCTGATCCCAGATCCAGAAGCGGAGTTGGAAGAGCCGCTGATTGTGCGTCCCACTAGCGAAACGGTGATTTGGAATACCTACAAGAAGTGGATTCAGAGCTATCGGGATCTGCCGCTGCTCATTAATCAGTGGGCAAATGTGGTCCGCTGGGAGATGCGTACGCGCCTCTTCTTGCGCACGGCCGAGTTCTTATGGCAAGAGGGGCATACGGCTCATGCAACCTACGATGAGGCGGAGAAAGAGTCGCTCACCATCCTGCACGATTGCTATTCGCGGTTTGCGGAGGAATGGATGGCGGTGCCCGTGCTTCGGGGGGTCAAGAGCGAGGGAGAGAAGTTCGCCGGAGCGGATCACACCTACTGCATCGAGGCGCTGACTCAGGATCTACGCTGCATTCAGGCTGGAACCTCCCATCACCTGGGCCAAAACTTCGCCAAGGCGTTTGAGGTGCAGTTCCAATCTGCGGAGGGCAAATTGGAGTACGTTTATGCGACGTCGTGGGGAGTTTCTACTCGGTTGATTGGGACTCTGATCATGGCGCACTCCGACGATCGCGGCCTCGTTTGTCCGCCAAGATTGGCCCCAATCCAGATCGTCATTGTGCCCATGGGACGGGATGAAGAGACTCGCTCAAAGACGATTGCCGCCGCGCAAAACTTGGCCTCCTCGCTCAGGCAAATGCACATGAGCGGGCAGGAAATTCGAGTCCACATCGATGACCGGGAGAAGGAGTCGCCTGGATTCAAGTTCAACCACTGGGAAATGCGGGGCGTGTGCATTCGAGTCGAGATCGGTCCGCGGGATTTGGAAGCGGGGACCGTACCGGTGTCTCGCCGGGACACCGGCGAGAAGCAGAATCTGACTTTGGGTCCGGATACAGCGTCTACCCTCGTCGACCTCCTGGAGACTATCCAGAAGGACATGTTTGCCAAAGCGCTCGCCTTTAGGGAGGCGAATACTCACCGGGTCGACACTTGGGCGGAGTTTGAGGAGCTGTTTGAAGGCGAGGGCGGACCGGGCTTCGTGCTGGCCCATTGGGATGGCACGACGGAGACTGAAGAGGCAATCACGGCTAAGACAAAGGCAACGATCCGATGCATCCCGCTGGAGCCGCTCATGCCTTCGGATGCGAAACCGGGAGCTTGCATTCTGACGGGCAAACCCAGCAAGCAGCGCGTGGTCTTTGCAAAGGCTTACTAGGCTGAACCTCTAGAATTCCTCGACCAGTTTCGCGATCGCCGCTGGCATCCAATCGGCAGACCGGTGGTTTCGGACTTCAAGCCAAAGCACGTGGTTAGTCGGCCACCATGTAGCTTCTAGAGTGCCTTTTGATCGCGGAAGGGTGATGTGCCAATGGGTCGATTCAGGATATTTTGAAAGGGTCCCCCTATGCGCTTTCAAGCCTAGATCGGCGCAAGCATCTTCAAAGAGCTCGATGACATTTGCTGCCGGAGGCACGAGATCGATGCGGCTCACAACTAGAGAATAGCTCGTTGAATTGCGCTTCTGTGTCCAAGAAATCGCACGCATTGTCTCCCCCGCATAACGACTAGGCCCAGAGCCGCCAATAATTGTGGGAACAGGACAAACGCGCGGGTAATCTCACTTTGACGGACAGGCAGTTCGGCCAGTCTTTCGAACGCGAAGCCAGCTTGGCAAGTCCAACGAATGTGGAGCGCTTGCAAGGTCGGTTTTTCGAACGCTTGCAGTGGCTTCCAGCGGTCTCAAAAGCCGCATGGGCCTAGTGATGTGGCTGGCCTGTACGGCGTAGGAATCGCTACGTCGGGGGCACTTGCCCGTCGGACAAGTAGGTGAACTAAAAAGTTATGTGGCAACGCTTTACAGAACGCGCGCGGAAAGTTGTTTTCTACGCACAAGAAGAGGCCCAGAAGTTCGGAGAGGGTTACGTGTCGACCGAACATCTTCTGCTGGGGCTCGTCCGCGAATCGGATTCCGTCGCGGCACGCGTCCTGGAAAAGCTGGGAGTCAGTTTAAACAGAATTCGAGCGGAAGTCGAAAAACAGCTTCCGAGGGGAGATGCAAGGCCATCTCAAGACATGACGCTTACGCCTCGTGCGAAGCGAGTCATCGACCTGGCCTACGATGAAGCTCGAAACCTCAACAACAACTACATTGGTACCGAGCACCTTTTGCTCGGGCTGATTCGAGAAGGCGACGGTCTCGCGGGCAGAGTGCTCGCGAAGCTCGGGGTGGAGCTTGAGAAAGCTCGCCGCGAAGTGATGGCCCTGCAGGACAACGAGAGTCAATCCAAGTCCGGCAGTTCTCGCTCATCGAGCAGCGGTAGTTCAAGTGGAGGAACCAAGACCCAAACGCTGGATGAGTTCGGAAGAGACCTTACCGAACTCGCCCGCGAGGGGCGACTTGACCCGGTCGTCGGACGACAGAACGAGATCGAACGGGTCATGCAGATTTTGTGCCGCCGCACCAAGAACAATCCGTGCCTGATCGGCGAACCCGGCGTAGGTAAGACCGCCATCGCCGAAGGTATGGCGCTGAGAATCGTCAGCGGCGACATTCCCGACTTGCTTAAAGACAAGCGAATTGTCGCGCTGGATTTGGCGGGGTTAGTAGCCGGTACTAAGTATCGAGGCGAATTCGAAGAGCGCATGAAGAAGGTGATGGAAGAGGTCCGCAAGGCGGACGGGCAAGTCATCCTGTTCATCGACGAACTGCACACTTTGGTTGGAGCCGGAGCCGCCGAGGGCGCGATCGATGCCTCCAACATTATGAAGCCGGCCTTAGCGCGCGGCGAACTGCAGTGCATCGGCGCGACCACGCTCAACGAGTTCCGCAAGCACATCGAAAAAGATTCCGCCTTGGAGCGGCGCTTTCAACCCGTCATGGTGGGAGAGCCGTCGGTTGCCGAAACGGTCGAGATCCTCAAGGGGC
>DATFHI010000308.1:0-7467 GCA_035248525.1 Fimbriimonadaceae bacterium
GTTTGCTTTCAACCAATTGAACATTGCTTCTTCGTTGAAAATTCTTCCTCGCGCGATGTTCGCGATGATGCAGTTCCGGGGAAGCAGGTCCAATCGCTCGGCACTGAGAAGCCCCTCTGTTTCCGGAGTCAACGGAAGCGCGACAAACAAAGCTTCTGCGCTTGAAAGCAGGTCATCGAGTTTTTCAACTGAATGGATATCCGAGTCGAAAGGTCCGGATCGACGAACCGCCCAAACCGTCATCTCCATCGCCCGACAGACATTCGCAATCCGCTGGCCGATCGCGCCATAACCAAGGACAAGTGCATGCTTTCCCGCGGCACGGACCGAATCGGCCGATCCGCCGCGCATGAAGGAACCTTCCGACCACTTTCCCTCTCGCAAATGACGATCCCGAACAACGATCTTCTTGGCGACCGCAAAGTAAAGGGCAAGCGCCATCTCCGCCGTGTCCGCCGCATTGTGGTGTAGGTTGTACAGAATGGTTTGCGGTTTGGTGGAAAGCAATTCACGGGTTGCCACCGGAATACCTGCAAAGGGGATAACCACGTGCTTCACACCCTGCAATTCCTCTTCCGTCGGAGTTCCTTTTACGAGCACATCGACAGGATGGGGAATCTCGTTTCCGAACGTGCATTCGGCAGCTCCATCTAGCGCCTGCCGGAACTGATCTTCCCACCCGTGTTCCCCAAAAACATGAACCTTCAGCACGCTAGGGGTGTTACCCCGCATCCGGTTCCTTTATACTGGTCGCGGTGAAATCCGCTAACGGAGTTTTGGTTTTAGTGTTGGGGATACTTTCGATTGTGGGATTCAACTGCTTTACGGGAATTCCCGCTTGGATTGTGGGAAGGTCTTCGCTGAAAGAGATCGATGCAGGGCGAGCCGACCCCAGTGAACGGGGAATGGTCGTGGCGGGAATGGTTCTCGGCATCATCGCCACGGTTGCCACAACGCTTTTCTTCTGCGCTTGGGGAGCGGTGGTCCTCGGCGTGGTAAGCCTGGCGGCGTGGGGACCTAAGTAGTTCCAGTCGTTGTTTGGAGTTTCTTCACCGCATCGTCGCCAATGACCACTTGAATTTCCGGCTCCCAGTCGTTTGCGGGCTTTGCATCCTTGGTAATGGAGGCAGCGCCAAGCGCACGTTGAATTTCCCTGGCAGCGGACTCGAATGACGACTTTCGATAAACGATCGTAGTCAGTTTCGTTTGGGGTGCGTTGCCCGGAGCGGAGGCAGTGTAACCCTGCGATCCAAGCAAGTCGGCGGCGAGGCGTGCCATGCCCGGAGTCTTGGTGCCATTGCGAATCTGGACTCTGACAAGCTTGCGCATCGCCAGTTCGTCGCCCTTGATTAGCCAGTCGACGGTGGATTGCGCTCGGTCGTAATCCAACATGTAATAGTACGCATCGCCCATCATCTTGTCTTCGCCGGGGACGGTCGCGCTAACCATGGAGCCCATGCTGGCGCCCTTGAAAATTTGGGCCAGTGCTACGCACTGCAGCCGGGTCAGATTGGTATCGATCTGTTCGAATCCGGTGTCGATGATCTCATCGGCGCGGAAGATATTCCCGGTGCCATTCGCGGCGACCATCATAGCTTGAATGAGCTGCTGTTGCCGGGCGGTCCGACGAATGTCGCCTTCCTCGTTAGAGCGGCCTTCGCCTGGATTCATCTTCCGGAACCTCACGAATCCCTCGGCTTGAACGCCATTCAAATGGTGCTGCCCTTGGGCGATGTCGACGTGCAATTGCCCCCAACTGTCGTCGTACTTCATATCGTCCATGGCGACCACTTCCACTCCGCCCACCGCATCTACGATCTTGCGGACAGCGTAGGGCTTCACCAGGACATAGCTGTCGATCTGGATGCCGAACATCTGCTCCAATGTGTCCCGAAGTGTGTCGATGCCTCCACGGGCAAGGGTGCCGTTAATCTTGCCGGTCACCTGGTCCGCGGCGGTCACGTATGTGTCGCGAGGGATCGAGCAGGCTCTTACCTTCTTGTTTTCAAGGTCGGCGGAAAGCAGGATGATCGTGTCCGCGCGACTGTTCTTGGTGTAAGGCATACCCTTCCGGTCGCGGTTGTAGTCTTGACCGACGACAAGGATGGTGAGCTGGTCTTTACCGGGGAATTCTCCGCGTGGATCTCGGAGCGTCTGGATCACCTCCAACGCTCCCTTTTCACCCCCGCCGAGACTGGCTACGACGTTGGAAAACAGGCGATAGCCCGCCCCAACCGCCAAGCAGGTGAGGCAGAAAAGGCCATACAAGATCCACTTGACCCACTTCATTCGAATTGACTAACGATTATACGTTTAGCCCAGTGCCCAAGGTAGGACTTCGGCAGCTTGCCCACAAGTACAATGTAGCAATGGCAAGCATTCATGAGTATCCGGTGGAAGTGGATTGGAACGGCGGTCGCACGGGTTCTGGCAGCGTCACCGCAACCAGATCTGGCACTAAGGCTTCGATCAGCGTCCCCCCGGAGTTCAACGGCCCCGGAAATGGAGCCAATCCGGAAGAGCTCCTGACCTGCGCGATTGCAAGTTGCTACGCCATGACGTTCGGAATCATCGTCGAAAATCAGAAGCTGCCGGTGAGTTCGCTCCACGTCGACGCGGTTGGTGAGGTGGAGCAAGCAGGCGCCCAATTCACGTATCGGAAAGTGACGTTGAGACCACGGATCACGGTCAGTCCCGACATAACCGACGAGCAATTGGCCAAGGTAAACGACATGTCGCACAAAGCCGATAGCTACTGCATCATCACCAATGCAGTTCGGGGCAAAGTGGAAATCGTCGTCGAGCAAGAAATCGTTCGAGGCTAATCGACTTGGATCTCGAGCGGGCGCTCGATTGCTTCTGCGCGGGCTTTTCCTACACTCGAAGCCACACGCACAAATGCGTCGTCGATCGGACTCGGTTGGGTCGGCGGATGCACGACGCACCCAGAAAAAGCGGCAAATGTCGGATCGAAGAGTTTGTGACTTCTTGCTTGGATGCAGACGAAGTTTCAGCGGACATCGCAAGTCTCGACGCCGAGCGATTTGTCGTTAGTGCGGTGCGGCCGGTTGGAGTACCGGAAAAGCCGGTCAAAGAAAGTTTTCTTAATGCCGGATTTCGAATGCTTCGCAGCGAGCCGCTTATGGTTCGTCGGCTCACTGATCCACCTTCAACCGTCACTTCGCCTTACCGCGTTGCAAAGGTCCAATCGGTTTTGGAAGTGGATGCAATTGCCGAGTTCTCGCGAACCAGACAGATCTTGGATGCCGATCTCCATTCTGAGAATCCAAATTTGCGGCTGTTTGCCGCGTGGGATGGGCAATATCCAACCGGATGGGTCCGAAGCGTACGCGCGGACAAAGATGCGACTTGGGTTTCGAACCTATTCGTCCAGCCGGACTACCGCCGTAAAGGAATCGGATCGGCGTTGATGACGTCGATGCTGCAGGACGACTTCGATAGAGGGTTCGAGTGGAGTGTGTTGCTCGCCAGCAATGCTGGAGCGCAGCTTTATCCGAATCTGGGCTACCAGCAGATCGGGATCTTGACCATGTTTATGCGCACGCCCAAGTGGTTTCAAATCCACAAGAAGAGTTAGCGGACCCGGGACTGTTTGGCGGGCGCAGTTATCATCATCGTCATGCGATACATGAGCTTCCTCGCCTGCGCGGCATTACTGGTTGGGTGCGCGACTCAATCCGCGCCACCGGAGCAAGCAATCCACCTGGAGAAAGGAACCAAGGTCAATTTGATCTTGGCCAAGCAGCTAAATGCAGGTGAAGCAAATGAAGGCGAGTACGTCCCCTTCTTGGTTTCCGAAGATGTGATGTCGGGGGGAAAGGTAGCCATTCCGAAAGGTTCGGTGGTGGCAGGAAATGTCACCTGGTCCAGAAGCGAAGGCACTCTATCGGGATTGGTGAACAAGCCCGCGCGGTTGGAAGTGCAGATCGAAAAGCTCAACCTGGGCAATCGCAACATCAAAATGGCCGCCGATCTGGAGCACCCCGAAGAGCCTTATGAATTCAACCGCGAGAACACCGGCAAGCCGACGGCGGACGACGCCAAAGTCGATGAGCTATTGAAAGACGAATTGAACCGCAGATTCGCGGAGAAGCTGGATGAACTCTTCCAGGGCAAGTCGCCAGAATTGAGCGGAACCGAAGCGCAAGACACACTCAAAAAGATCGCGGGGGAAATGGGCATGACCGACACCACTCGCCTGCTGGATCAGGGGAAGTCTGACGTCACCGCGATCGGCTCCACGATCGAACGTCTGCAGCGCGGCGACCTCTCCGGTCTGGCGACAGGGGATCTGTCGCTCAGCTTGGGCGCGGTTATGGAGTTGGCAAACCTTGTCGGGCGACTTGGCGACCGATTTTCACGTGCGCTTAAGGGCCGGACAATACGGGCGTACCCTGGAACCAAGGTGGAAGCGTATGTTGCCGAGAGCATCGATCTTGGCGCATAGAGGGCGGCGGCGAGTATCTTTGCTAAGGCATGCCCGAACTTCCAGAAGTTGAAACCGTTCGCCAGACTCTGCGTCGCGTCCTGAAAGGCAAGAAAATCGTTCGCGCGGAGGTTCGGGAAGATGCGATCATGATGTTCGGGGTTCCTCCGGAGGTCATTCAGACTGGACTCGAGGGTCGAACCGTCACCGAAGTTGGGCGAAAGGGGAAGTATTGGTGGCTGGAGTTCGCCGACCAACCTTGGCTATATGGTCACCTCGGCATGAGCGGTTGGGTGCGGGAGATCGGCCAAGACTCCATCCGACTCCGAGAACACGGCCGGGCGCCTTGGGAGGATGAAAATGGCCGTCCTCGATTTCTTAAATTGGAATTGGAGGTCGAAGGCGGCGGAAAGGTCGCATTTACCGATGGGCGAAGGTTGGGTCGGCTGTGGCTTTCCTCCAATCCGAAGGACGATCCGCGGATGGAAAAACTCGGTCCGGATGCCCTGGACGAACTCCCGACCGGTAAGAATCTGCATGCGATTTTAAGTAAGCGAAAAGCTCCGATCAAGGCGCTGCTTTTGGATCAGAAGCTGTTTGCCGGGGTTGGCAACTGGATTGCCGACGAAGCCCTCTACCAAGCTCGAATATCGCCGAAGCGGCTTGGCGAATCGCTGAGCTTGAAGGACGTCACTCGGCTCCGCGACACCATCCACATGATTATTCAGAAGGCGGTCGATCTAGGTGCGGATAAGGAGAAGTTTCCCGAGGATTGGCTATTCCATCACCGTTGGGGAGGGGATAAGGGCGTGGACTCGATCGATGGAAAGAAGATCGTGAGGGAACCGGTCGGCGGCCGCACCACCGCCTGGGTCCCGAAAGTGCAGAAGTAAAAAACCCCTCCACCTTTGGGGGAGGGGCAGGGGAGGGGGTCGCAATTTATCCCCTCCACCTTCGGGGGAGGGGGGTAGTCCACCGGTCCCCCAAGACCTCCCAATTAGTCATTGATGGATTCTAAAGAATGGACCGGCAGACCGCGCCCCCACCCCCGACCCCTCCCCCAAAGGTGGAGGGGGGTGGTTACCGGTCCCGCCAATCATCTACCCCACGGTCCTTGCGGCTCCATTTGATGAAAGCGATGAATCCGCCGATCACCACCGCCAAAATCAGCGGCACGATGATCAGCATCAACCGGCCGACATCTTCCGCCGTTTCCAACCTCATACTTCCGCTTTCTCGTACTTTTCAAGCAGCGATTCTTCAAGCTCCGGAGTCAGGCCGACCTTCAGAGGCTCCTCGACTGTGCCGCGCCAGGTGATGGTGTCGGCAACCGTATCTCTGAGCGGTTGGAACTTCAGACCCGAGTTCACCGCCTTGTCGATTCTCACCCGATAAACGCCGTCATAAGCCCCTTCCGCCGGGAATTGCGATGGCAGATTCTCGACGCCATTCTCCTTGAGCCAGTCCGCCGGTGGACGGACGATTTCATACTGCGTATTTCCGATCAGCGCGGCTTCGTCGAAGATGTCGCCCCAGGTCATGGCGAATTGCGGACCGGTTGCGTTGAATATCCCCGACGCGTGGCTATCCAGCAAGTGCAAGCAGAAGTCGGCCAGATCACGGGCGTCGATGAACTGCACCGGCTCGTCCCGCTCGGCCAGGGAGATCATCTTTCCGCCTCTGGATGCGCGGAGGAACCAATAGGTGAAGCGGTCGGTGCGGTCATAGGGTCCGACGATCATCCCCGGCCGGACGATGATGGCCCGATCCCCAAAAGCCTCCATCACCCTCTTCTCACAAAGCGCCTTCAACCCGCCGTACGTCTCTCCGTTCACCACTTCGACGGTTGGATCCTCCAGTTCCGCGACCGGCGATTCCTCGTCGGCGCCAGGTTGGGAAAGGTCTTTGTAAACGCTGATGGTGGAGATGAAGAGGTAGCCCTTGGCGTGCTCTTTCAGGGCTTGGCACGATTGGTCGACGATGCGGGGGACGTAGCCGCTGGTGTCGATCACCCAATCCCAATCCCGCCCCTCCAAAGCCCGTAGATTCCCATCCCGATCGCCCAGAAGATGCTCGACTCCAGGCAGGTCCGCGCCGCTTTGTCCGCGATGAAAGACCGCGACCTCGTGTCCCAATTGCTTGGCTTTCTCCGCAATCTGCCGCCCCACGAACACCGTCCCACCCAGGATGAGGATTCTCATGAGGATAGGTTACTCAGTTGGGGTTGACAGGAAAATTGCCAGTCGGGCGAGACATGCAAACCAGGATCAGAAGTGGATCGAGATAAGAACGTTAGTGCCTCGTGATTAACAGGGAAAAAGCCTCTCGCACCAAGTCGTACTTCAAAAGGAGCCAGGCGCCAAAGCCGGCCTTCATGAGCGCAGACCGCAACTTTGCGCCAAAAGAAAGGACCCTGGCGTCCCTTATTGAAAGCATTCCATGCCGCATGAGCCAAATGGTTGCGCGGGTCTGGCCGAAGGATTTAAACCGCTTTTTGTACCGAATCCTTAAATCGTCCACTATCTCGTCAGCGTGTTGTTTTGGCAGGAATAAGTCCACGAAAAAAAGCACCGGCATTGGATCCCAACATTTCTTCTTGTCATCCAATACCGGTTCTGTCTCACTCAACCGATTCTTTGAATCTAAATACCGTTCGACTAACTGGCGCACATATGCAATGGGACCAACCCCTGCTGCAGTAGCCAGAAACATCACGCACACAAGGCCAGCGCTCAAAATGTAGGGCTGGACGCCTACAAGCGCTTTCGACTTCACGAAAATGGTAAGAAAGAGCATTTCCACGAAAAGCACGAACGCCACAGCTATCCTTAATTTTCTTCTTATCATGCCTGCAGTCCTTGGAGTCGACCTAAGCGTGCGCGAATTCGTTCCATGTTTCGAAGCGCTTCCTTCCCGTTGCTCGTGATCGAAAAGATTTTTTTGGGCTTTTGCGTTTCTGTCTCGAGGTTTCCGTACCTTGAAGTCACCATACCCTTCACGGCTAGCCGGTCAAGGGTAGC
>DATFHI010000309.1:0-3001 GCA_035248525.1 Fimbriimonadaceae bacterium
ATGCTCCGGAAATTCGTCCGTCCGACTTCAGGAGCGACAGAATCGTGCACTCCATATAGAATTCGATGCCTTGGTGGATACCGTGGTCTTGCAGCGTTCGGATCATCTCGAGGCCGGTCCGATCCCCCACATGGGCAAGCCGAGGATACCGGTGGCCCCCAAAATTTCGCTGGAGAATGCGGCCTTCTTTTGTGCGATCGAACAGCGCGCCCCACGCTTCTAGCTCTAAAACCCGCGCCGGCGCTTCTTTGGCGTGGATCTCCGCCATTTTGGGATTGTTGACATATTGGCCGCCCCGCATGGTGTCGGCAAAGTGGACGCGCCAATTGTCTCGATCGTCCACATTTCCAATCGCCGCCGCAACTCCACCTTCGGCCATGACGGTGTGAGCCTTACCCAGGAGCGATTTACAGACCACACCAACGCTAACTCCCGCGGCAGAGGCTTCGATCGCCGCCCGGAGTCCTGCCCCGCCGGCGCCAATTACAAGTACATCGTGTTCCTGAATGCGATAGTCGGGCGGCATGTTTGGAACTAGCTTACAGGAAGGGGTCGGCTAGGTCAATATTGGAACGGCTCCTCGTACCAACCGTTTGCTTGCCACCCTGCCATAATCCCAATGTATGGATATCGTGGTTCCGGACGAGTTTAAGTACCTCTATGTCCAAAACGACGATCGACCCGTAGTTAAGATCCCAGCTCCAGTCCTTCGACAGAAGGCGTCGGAGGTCACAAAAGTCGCTCGCAAACATACGCTGTTGATCGATAATCTAATTCGGGTCATGAAGAAGGCGAATGGAGTGGGAATCGCAGCTCCCCAGTTGGGGGTTGGAACCCGAATTTTCGTGATGGCTCCCGAAGGTATGCGTCCAACTGCCTTTGTCAATCCGGTCATTGTGGAGTCAGAAGGATCGCAAATCGGCGAGGAAGGATGTCTGTCTATTCCCGGACTATATGGGAATGTCGAGCGTGCCCAATACGTCAAGGTTGAAGCCTATGATCGCAAGGGTCGAGCCTATGTGTATGAGTTGGAGGGAATTCAGGCAAGGGTGGCGCAGCACGAAATCGACCACCTCGACGGTGTTCTATTCATCGACAAAGTCGACCCCGCCACCCTCCATTGGTCGCATCCTGATCGTGACGACGTCGTGGAGTAACCATGAAGTTGGTTTACTTCGGGACGGGTTCATTTGCGGTTCCCGCGTTGGAGAGGATGGCGCAACACGTAGCATTGGTAGTAACCCAACCCGACCGACCGTCCGGCCGAGGACTTAGGCTTCAACCATCCGCCGTAAAGGTTAAGGCAGGTGAACTTGGACTTGATGTCTTTACCCCCGAGAAAGCACGCAGTATCGAGTTCGTAGAGCAGATTGAGAAACTTCGCCCCGACGCTCTTCTCGTTGCCAGTTACGGCCAGATCTTGAGCGAAAGGTTACTGAATTCAGCCATTCGGGGTGGGATAAACCTTCACGGCTCCATCCTTCCCCGATGGCGCGGGGCGGCCCCAATCCAGCGCGCCATTCAACATCGCGACCCGGAAACGGGCGTGACGCTAATGCAAATGGACCGCGGAATGGATACGGGGGACGTCATCGATATCCAGACGACTGCGATCCGAGAACATGAGACGTATGGCGACCTGCAGGATCGGCTCGCTGAAATTGCCGCTGATTTGGCCGAATCATGGATTCCCCGAATCATTTCTGGGGCATATCCGCGCGAGCGGCAGGACGATTCCCAAGCCACCATCGCGCCCAAAGTCGAGCGCGGCGAAACTGAAATTGCCTTTACGGAACGGGCGATTGATGCGGAAGCGAGAATTCGCGCTTTCACTCCGGCGCCGGGCTGCTACTTCATGACCGATTTGGGTCAAATTCGGGTCCACAAAGCAGAATTGGGCACCGGTTCCGGGGAACCGGGTGTTGTACTTTGTGTGAAAGGCGGGTTGGAAGTAGCAATGGACGAGGGGAGCCTGATCCTGAGTGAAGTCCAGCCCCAAGGTAAAAAGAAAATGTCCGGCCACGACTTCGCAAACGGAATGAGACTGCGAATCGGCATGAAAATCCAATAAACACCATGGAGCAAAAACAGCCCAAAATCGTCCAAAGGTTGCTTATCCGAACCTTCATCCTGTTGCTGGCGGTAGCGGGAGTGTTTCTCGGAATTCAATACTTGCTGAATTGGCGCAAGGATCCGGATTCCGGGGTTGCGGACACCAACCAAATGGTGGCGGCGATCGAAATCCTGGCTGATGGCCAGCAGGCTGTGATTTTCGACGCTGATCGAAAAAAGATTCCAAGCCCCGACTACGAAGCGGGCAAAACCGACCGAGACCTCGTGTGGCGTCCCGACGGTAATCGGCTGTTTTTCTCCAGCGACCGCAAACAAAACGCCTACCACCTTTACCGTTGGAACCCGGCGAGCGGAGCCGTCGACCAACGCAGCACGGGCTCGCTCAGCAAATTCGGGCCAAGCTTCCTAACCGTTACCGATCCGAAGAATTCTGCGGCCGTTAACCTTGCTGGTCAGAAAGCGTTGATCACCCAGGGCGGTTTCGTATTGGAGTACGACATCCGAGAGAGCTCATCTCAGCAATTGCTACCGCCGCCGGGCGGAGTTACTGTTGGAACTGAGGAAGGTTCCGGCGGTACCGGGCAATTCGACCAAATCTACAACAAGTTCGGGAATGCGTTTCGAACTGCGCGTTGGATCAAAGGCGGGGCCTATATTGCCGCGATCATGAAAGGGGACGAACACGAGGTTTTGGTCGTGCAGAAAGTCTCGGCCGATCCGAGCGGGACTCCCGAGGAACAGGCGGCCCAGATGGTTCCGCGTCCTCTCATGGGAGGGGACCGCATCGACATCGATGTCGATCGGGTCACTGGCAATTTGATATTCACCGTGCTGAACTTCCAGTTCCCCGTCCGAGACACGATCCCCGAGCGGAATATTAAAAACGGGAAAATCGTGAAGGATTTCCTGCACGGGGTATTTGTTTATG
>DATFHI010000310.1:0-9972 GCA_035248525.1 Fimbriimonadaceae bacterium
CTGGAAGCATACCGATCAGGTGCCCGGCGTGTTGCCGAATAGGTCCACATGAAGCCTTGGGCAAAGTCGCCAGCCACGCTCGATGCAGATCGGAGCGAGCGCCCTCATCCGGCGATGCAGAGTCTCTGAGTCCGTTCCCTCGGGCATGATGAGGATGTTTTCGCAATCCGGCAAGGTTGCCAATAACTCGGAAATCTCCTCGACGTCGCCGGGCTTATCCGGATCGACCACGAACTTAAGTTGGGAGTTGTAGCCGCCTAGTAACTTTTTCAATGGCTCCCGATCCAACCGAGTCGTCTCATGGCGCGTCTGCCAACCAGATTCAGTCGGCGGCGTGGAATTGGCCAGTTTCGGACTGATCGACATGAGATCGCACGCAAGTTCACGGAAGACGGTTCCCGCCGTTTCGATGGTGATCACTTTTCCGCCCAGGCGCAAACCCTGGGCAAGATCTACGATTGGATCAAAGAGCATCGGCTCGCCACCCGTGATGACGACGTGCTTCGTGTTTGAATGAAGAACCTCGGCTATCAGGGATTCGACCGTACGTAATTCCCCGACTGGGTTCCAACTGGCGTAAGGGGTATCGCACCAAACACAGCGAAGGTTGCATCCACTAATCCGAATGAAGTACGACGGCACTCCCGACCAAATGCCCTCACCCTGAATGCTCAGAAATGTCTCGGCGATCTTTAGCTTCATGTCAACGGTCGAGGGTGGTCATTTCGGCGGACATTTATGGGTTAGACAAATATCGTGGTTTTTCACTACAATGGCTTGGGGAACTTTTCTCCAAGGAGTTTAGAATGCTCAAAGAGTTCAGGGAATTCGCAATGAAGGGCAATATGCTCGATCTTGCGATCGGAATTGTCATCGGCGCGGCTTTTGGCGCGGTAGTAAACAGCCTGGTTACCGACATCTTTACTCCTCTTATTGGCGTCATCACGGGGGGCGTTGACTTCAAGGGTCGGACGTCTACCATCAATGGTGTCGCCATCAATTGGGGTCTCTTCATAAATGCGATTATCAACTTCCTAATCGTAGCTTTCGCGCTGTTTCTGGTCGTCAAAGCCGTAATCGATTCCGCAAAGCGGAGCCACCCGCACCTCCTAGCGACGAAGTGGTTTTGCTCACTGAGATTCGCGACGCTATTCGCGCGAAATGAATTTGGGGCGGCTCGCGATCTCCGTCCCAAGCCGCCTTTCAACTACCATCCGCTTACAAGTTGCAGTAACGCCTTCTGAGCGTGAAGGCGATTTTCAGCCTGATCCACCACCCGGCTCTGCTTGCCATCGATCACGTCGTCGGTCACCTCATAGCCTCGCCTCGCCGGTAAGCAGTGAAGGAAGACGGCGGCTTTATCCGCCATTTCCATCACCCTGGAGTTCACTTGGTAAGCGTCGAACACCTTGAGCCGGTGTTCCTGCTCATGCTCGTCACCCATTGAAATCCACACGTCGGTGTAGACGACCTTGGCGTCCGCCAGGCCCTCTTCCAAGTCATCCGTTTGATGTAGTCCGGGCATTTCTTCAAGGCGGAAGTTTGCAGGACCGCAAATCGTGACGGGGTAACCGAGCCGCGTGGCCGCCCTTGCCAAGGACCGGGAAACATTGTTTCCGTCTCCGACATAAGTGATCTTGACTTTGTCCTGACCAAAGTTCTCTTGTACAGTCATGACGTCGGCGAGGGCTTGGCAAGGATGCTCCAACTCCGTAAGGGCGTTGATAACCGGCACGTCGGCGATGTCGGCTAACAGCTCCAAATCGCGCTGCCAATATAAACGCGCAACAATCATGCTGCACCAGCGGGCCAAGTTACTCGCAATATCCTTTGCCGACTCCCGAGTGTTTAGGCCAATATCTGCCTTGCTCAAGTAAATGGGATGACCCCCAAGCTCGCGGATGGCAGTTTCAAAGGAAACGCGGGTGCGTAGGGATGGCTTTTCGAATACCAACGCCACCGATCGTCCTTCAATTGGAGTGATCGCGGACGGAGCCAGCTTCCGGCGCTGTTTAAGGAAGGCCGCTAAATCGAGCACCTCTTCCAGTTGCGAATCGTTGAGGTCATCGATTTTGAGAATGTCGTGGTAGCGGGGCTTGACCGCCACCTTGGCCGACACTGGGTTAACGGCAGGTACCGGGACATTGAGTACATCCGCCAATATCGACATAGCCTGATCTACCTGGGCGTAGGTCAAGATGAGCGGGGGAACAAACCTCAAGCTATACTCATCGGTCGCGTTGATGATGAGTCGCTTGTCGAACGCCTTCGCGACAACTCCTCGAGCCACCGGCTCGTGCAAAATCGCGCCGATCATTAGCCCGTAGCCGCGAACTTCCTTTATTGGCGCCCCTAATGCGCGCAACGACTCGGCGAGGTAGGCGCCGACGTCTTTGGTGTTCTGCCTGAGGCCGTAGTGCTCGATCGCATCCAGCACTGCCAACCCGGCAGAGCAGGACAATGGATTGCCTCCGAACGTCGCACCATGGTCGCCCGGCTCCAAGAGTTCGGCTGCTTTGCCTCTAGCTAGACATGCTCCGACTGGCACTCCTCCACCAAGTCCCTTCGCAAGACACATAACATCGGGCTGAACGCCGTGGATCTGATAGCAGAACCACTCACCAGTTCGGCCGATGCCAGTTTGAACCTCGTCCAGCATCAGCAACGCCCCAAATTCATCGCAGAGGTCCCTGGCCAGTTGAAGATATTCGGAGGTAAGCGGCATAACTCCGCCTTCCCCTTGGATGGGCTCCAACAAAATCGCCGCGGTTTTGTGACCGACCGCTTCCTTAAGTTCCGTCAAGTCGTTCACTTCGACGTGACGGAATCCGGGAATCAGAGGCTCGAACGGTCGTTGGTATTTTCTTTGGCCAGTTGCCGACAAAGCGCCCAGCGTGCGGCCGTGAAACGACCGGTGCAGTGTGATGATCTCGTAATCGCCGTCCGGCCGTTTGGTCAGACCATGCTTTTTGGCAATTTTTATGGCGGTTTCGTTGGCGGTGGCCCCGCATGTAGTGAAGAAGACCCGCTCCATGCCGCTCAATTCGCACAGCCGTTTCGCGAGCTGGGCCTGCGGGGCGGTTAACCCGAAGTTGGAAACGTGGATCAGTTGCTGTGCTTGACGCGTGATCGCACTCGTTATCGCGGGATGGCAATGGCCAAGGTTGCACACCGCGATTCCCGCGAGGAGGTCGAGATACTCGTTGCCTCGGTTGTCCCATAAAGAGCATCCCGCTCCTTGGACGAATAACGCGGGAAGCCGCTTGTAGGTTTGCATGACGAACTGCTCGTCCGCCGATCGGATAGTGTCGAATTTAAGCATAGGAATTCAGAAAAGGGTGGGTTGGTCGACGTTGCGCGAATGATGAAGGAAAAGCCGGGGCGCCTGGTCGAGCAGCGTTGCGAGGTGCCGACGCCCCTAAATACGGGGGCGGGCAGCGCGACGGAGAACGGCTAGGACTATGCCTTCCATCGCGAAAAGGAGCGCTCGCTGCATGACTTTTTGACTTTACCCAAGCTCACGAACGATGTTCTAGACCTATTCCCCTGTTGGAATTACTTGCATAAGGCGTGACCCTGTTTTATAATCAAGGCGCAAATGGCATTTGTATCCCGTCTGTACACATGGTATAACGTGGGCGCAAATGGCTCAACCGTTTGCAGCCGGCTCCGGAAACCGGAGTTGGTGACACTTGGAGGTGTTTATATGAAGAAGGTTTTCACAGTTTTGATGGTCGTTTCTATTCTTGGTGCAATGATTGGATGCAGCAAGCCCGCCGAAGAGACAACTCCTCCGGCGACTCCTCCGGCAACCACCACCACCACAGGCTAGTAAACGTCGTCTGTTAACGTTCGGGCCCTTTCGATCTAGGTCGGAGGGGCCTTCTCCATTTAGCAGCTCGGTAAAATGAGTTGTGGTTGAACCCAAGCCGAGTCTGGTCGGGATGACGCGCGGGGAAATCCGGGATGCGCTAATCGATCGTCCCGACGCCAATCTCCGAAGCAAGCAGATCGCTTTGCACCTTTACCGTCGCGCTGTCGACTCATTCGACGCGATGAAGGACCTGCCCCAAGACCTCAGGACCGAGCTTGCCGAGCGATTCCAAGTTCAACCCCTATCGATAGCTCAGCACAAAACGAGTCTGGACAAGGTCGACAAGCTCCTTGTCCACAACGGCGACAACCAGGTTTACGAGTGCGTTCTCCTTCCGTACGAGAAGCGGGTGAGTTGCTGCATTTCCAGCCAAGTTGGATGCCCAATGGGTTGCAAATTTTGCGCAACTGGGCTAGGCGGGTTTGACCGGAATTTAACTGACGGGGAAATCATTGGGCAGTATCTTCTTCTTCAGCGCATTTCCAAAGAACGCATCAGTCACGTCGTCTTCATGGGAATGGGGGAACCGTTGCTGAACCTAAAAAATGTGGTCAAGAGCCTTCGACTCATGCATGACGAAGTTGGACTCAGCTACCGTCACCTGACGGTTAGCACCGTCGGCCTGGTGCCCCAGATCCGGGAGTTGGCAAAGGAGAACTTGCCTATCCATCTTGCTTTGTCACTCCATTCGCCGATCGACGAGATCCGGGACCGCCTAATGCCCGTCAATCACAAGTGGCCGGTGGCAGAAGTGATGCAAGCGATGAAGGATTATCAACGGGCGACCGGACGCAAAATCACCATCGAATACCTGCTAATCGACAAGCTCACCGACACGCCTGAACAGGCCCAAGAACTGGCACGAATCATTCGCGGTACGCCCAATGTGGTCAACCTGATCCCCTTCAACTGGGTGGATACGGGCGAGGGCTTTGCCCGACCCAGCAATGAGCGAGTCCGCACGTTCCGTGGAATCTTGGCATCCAAGGGCGTAAATGTCACCCAACGCGTGGAGCGTGGACACGATATCGCCGCTGCTTGCGGCCAACTCGCGGGAATCCACCAAGGGAAATTCGCCAGGAGGTCCACATCGAACGCACTCCCGGTCGTTGGCTAATCCTTCTTCTCCTTCTTGCCGGTTGCTCCGCCCCTAAAAGCAAGCAGTCCGTGAAGGCGAGCTCTGCCTATAAAGAACCGACGGAGGAGTCCAAACGGCTTTACACCGGCTCTGGGCAGGCCACGGCCCGGGACGAAGGTGGCGATCGTCCCATTCGATACGTCATTAACTGGGAAAGCAGTCAACTGGACTACACTCTCAGCGAAGGCGCATCGGGTGGCAAACTGTCGAAAGTCGAGGGCCAACTGTATAGAGATGGAAAGCCCGCGAGCCGCTTTTCTGCCGACGGAGCGATAGCGGACCGGCCCAACAAGCGACTCCATTTAGAGGGTCACGTTATCGTTATCGGAATCGACCCGAAGGGGAGATTGGACTGCCAAAAACTGGAATGGAAGACAGACGAAAAGCTATTGAAGGCGACGGGCAAGGTAACGCTCCGGGGCGGGGTCGGCATCATTGGCCCGGTCGACGAGCTCTGGTGTCTTCCCGATCTCAAGCGAGCCGGTACGCCTGGGTTTTATCAGCCATAATCGCCCCAAGTTTGCTGCTCGCCCAATCCGTATTCACCTATCGCGACACCAAGGGAGATCTGTCTCTCAAGTCTCGGGACGGCCAAGGCGAGATGATTTCCAATGGATATAAGTTCATATTGCGGGGCGCCGTATCCGTCACGAGCAAATCCAGAGCGTTCACCCTGACCGCGGACCGGGTCGAGGCCACAGTTTCCGCAACCAAGTCTGGAGAGTCCCCGAATGATTTACGGATCGCCAAAGCAACCGGGAAGGTCAAGTTGGTCCAATCTTCAGCTGGGCAAAACTCCACCCTGACAGCAAATTCCGTGACTTACCAGCCGCTTGGAAATCAGGGAAAGGTCGAAGCCTCCGGCTCAGTAACGATTCAGAACATCGACTCGGCGAAACGAGAATCGATGCGGGCTACCGGGTCCAGCGGATCGGCCACGCTCGACAAAACCGCCCAAAGAGGAGTTCGAACTGCGGAGTTGAAAGGGCCAGTTCGGGTTGACGTGGTTCAGTCCAGCAAGTCGAATTCAAAAGTGGTGTTTACCGGAGGACGCTTGACCCTAACCGGGGACACGATCACGTTGTCGGGCAATGTGAAGGCCAGCGGTAGCGGCGCGTCCCAATTTGGCAATCTCTCGAACGTCGACAGCTTGACGGTTTATTTGAATGACAAGGGTGAGATGAGCCGATTTACCTTCAAATCTGGAGGCTTGGATTGAAGTGGCTCGTTGTGGCGATTTGCCTTGCTGGAGCGCAAGGTCGCACCTTGTACGAGGATCCAACCCGATCCATTCGCATATACGGATACTCGTCGGCGGAAGGCGGCACCAATGCGAATGGCGACTTTGAATTCCAATTGGTCGGCAATCCCGCAACCGTGGAGTCCAGATTGCAAGGCATGACCCTTCAGGGGTCGATAGCCAGTGGAGTGGTTGCCCCCGCTCGGTCCGAAAAAGAGCCGGCGTTTATCAGGTCCCTCAATGTCGATGGACCAGCGGTACTCACCCTCGACAGCGCATTGATGTATCAGGCCCAACGCGATAATGCTGCCCGATTCGGAACTAAAGCACCGGAAGAGCCCAAGGGCACCGACACCGCAAAGTTGACCACCGACCGCTTTGTGTACTCCGGGACCGGTAGCGACGGCATTTTCACAATTCCGAATGCCTTCCGGATTGAAGCGCGATCCGAAGGTCAGACCCCAAGCTTGCAGTATCAGCAGACGATGACGGCGACCGGGAGCAAGGCCACGATAAACCTCGATCCCGCGGCTATATCGACCATTCCAATCGAAACTGGCACGATCTCTGGGCCCGTGAAGGTCCATATCGATCGAACCGAAACTGCGCTCGGCAAACCTTCCGAAAAAACGATCATGGACGGCGAAGCCGATCAGGTGGTATTGGACTTGAAATCGGAACGTGCAATCACCTTGACTGGCAACGTGAAGGTCCGTGGAGAATCAGGACTTTATCTGGGAACTAGCGAAGGCGATACGGTTGTGATCTTTCTCGATGAATCGCTGAAGCCCATACGCGTTCGAGTCACGGGATCGCCCACCAAGAGTACGTTGCGAGATAAGTCGGCCGGTGGGGGCGGGAAGTGAAAATCCAGGGACGAGAGCTTCAGAAGCAGTACAAAGGTCGAAAGGTGGTGCTCGGCGTCAACTTTGAGATCAGCCAGGGTGAAATTGTTGGCCTGTTGGGCCCCAACGGCGCCGGCAAGACCACTACTTTTTACATGACCACGGGTTTGGTGCGACCGAATTCCGGCAAGGTCTTCTTCGACGACTTGGATGTCACCCATTGGCCGATGTACCGTCGAGCGCGTGCCGGTGTCGGGTACCTGCCGCAGGAGGCCAGTGTTTTCCGTAAGCTCAGTGTAGAGGACAATCTCAGACTGGTGTTGGAGCTCGCCAAGAAATCCAAGGCGGAAACCAACGCCAAGATCGAGGAGCTTGCCGAAGAGCTCAGCATCAAGAAGATCCTCAGGAGTCAGGGAAACGTTTTGTCGGGTGGAGAACGCAGAAGGGTGGAGATTGCCCGCGCTCTGGCCACCGAACCCAAATTCATTCTTCTCGATGAGCCCTTTACCGGTATCGACCCGGTGACGATCGAGGAGATTCAGGAAATATTGTTCCGACTCAAAAGCCGGCAGATCGGAATATTAATCACCGACCACAACGTTTCTGCGACCTTGCGAATCACCGACCGGAATTACATCCTCATCGACGGCAAAATCATCGCTCAGGGGACCAGCAAAGAGATCGCATCCAACGATCTGGTGCGGAAACACTATCTCGGCCAGCAATTTGGAACGCAGCCGTTTGCGGGGCCGAGCGAAGACGATATTGCCATCGAAGCTTTGGATGAGGAACCGTCGTCGGAAGATCAGTCCGAGGAGCCTCCGATTGGCGATTAAGCCGGTTTCCAGACCGAGGAGCCGGATTTGAAGAAACTGGACGTCCTCATTATCAAAGAGATATTTGGACCCTGGCTCTTTGGCGTAGCTCTATTTGGATCATTACTCTTTGCCGCCACCTATCTGGGACGCGTTGCCGAGTATGCGGCCAAGGGAATCCCGGCGGACATGATCGGAGGCTTTGCCATCCTTCTTCTGCCGGCGATCTTAGTTCAGACCTTTGCAATGTCCTGTCTCCTTGCCGCGCTCTTGGCTTTTGGGCGTTTGAGTTCGGACAGTGAAATCGTTGCGGTTAGGGCCGCCGGGGTGAGTCTGTTCCGCATCATCGCGCCGGTGTCCTTTTTTGCGCTTGCCGTTGCAATCCTCGCTTTCGCAACCAACGAAACGGTCGTTCCGGCGGCGGCAAAACAGGCCGCCCAACTCTTGGACACGATCGCGCGACGGATGGATAAGTCGAGTTACAAGGACACGAGCTACCCAATCCTTGACAAGGGACAACTGAAAGCCATGCTGGTCGCCAAGGATTTCTCGCCGAGCGAAGGCGTACTTCGGGGCGCAACGGTGATTGGTTTTAAAGAGGACGGCACTCCAAATGCTTACCTCTATGCCGATCGGGTGCAGATCGATCCCAAGCAAATTCAATCCGGTACTGGCTGGAAGATTTCTGGCCAAGCGGTGGTAACCAAAGCCGACGGATCGGAAGTGATCCGGCTGGATAACGGCGCTTGGCCTCCCGACGTTCCCACACTGAACATGTCGATCGGCGACCTTCTTAGCAAAAACCTTAAGTCCTTTGAGACGTTGAGTATGAGGGAACTTAAGGAGGTTATCGATAAGAATGAACGGGCCGCAACCATTCCGGGTGCTCAATCGTTGACGCCAAAGGAGTTGCGGAACTACCAATACGGATACTGGAGCAAAATCGCCTTGCCGCTGGCGGCGCTTATCTTTGGAACGCTTGGCGCAGCATTGGGCATTCGGAATCACCGCACGGGGACGGCGGCGGGTTTTGCCTTGGCGGTGGCGATTATCTTTGGTTATTTCACGATTGCGAATTTTATGAATGTCTGGGCATTGAACGGTAACATCGCACCTTACATTGCCGCGTTCAGCCCAATTGCGGTTGGACTGATTGCATCCGTTATCATTATCTGGCGAAGGAATGCCTAACCAATCTACGGACCTGACCCCTTATCTGTTTCTAGCCGCGATGATCGTCATCGGCGGCTTGGTGGCGTTTGTCGCCGACAGTATGGGTCGCAAGATTGGCAAAAAGCGGCTCTCCTTTATGGGCCTTAGACCGCGGTACACGGCAACTTTAATCACCGTCGGAGCGGGAATTCTCATACCTATTCTCACGATCCTTGCTATCTATGCTCTCAGTAGCGAGGTGCGGGACTGGATACGAGAAGGTCGCGGCGCGATTGCTCGGGCCAAGCAGTATCAAGAAACTGCCGAGTCCTACCGGCATGAAGCCGACAAGCTCGAGTCGCAGAAAAAGGCGCTTCAAACGACCAACGGAAAGCTCTCCAAAGAGACCGAGCGGCTGAATGAAAAGATCAAATCCTATGAGGACAAGGTCGCGCTAGCTCGCCGGAACCTGGACCAGCAACAGCGACTTGCAATCTTGGCTCAGAACAAAGCCAACACTTTACAAGGCAAATTGACGGTTACCAATCGGCAGATTGCGTTAACTCAAACTGAAATAAAGTCCACCAAGGTGCAGCTGAATTCCGGGAAAAAAGAGCTCGCCAAACTCCAAAGCACCTTCAATACTGCCTCGGACCAATTGAAGGAGAATTACCAACGAGGAATCGAGCTGGAGCGCCAGAACAGCGACTTGGAAAAGAAGTTGGGCAGCCTGCAAACGGACCTCTCGAATCTCCAGACACAAAAGAACGATTTCGAGGCTCAGATCAGCTCCTACAAAGCTTCAATCAATGCTTACCAGGAATCAATCCGCGACTACACCGAAAGGATCGAAGAGTTGCGTCGGCAAGCCGATGAAGCTGCCGGCAACTTCCAGAACAACTTCATGC
>DATFHI010000311.1:0-5041 GCA_035248525.1 Fimbriimonadaceae bacterium
GACCAGATCGCCGAAGCGTTCGTCATTCACCATCGGCTCAGTTGGTCCACCGCCCGCGAAAAGTCCGTGGAGATGCTCGGAAAGGTTGGAGTTCCATCTCCCGCCTCAAGCGCCAAGAAATACCCCCACCAAATGAGCGGCGGCCAGCGGCAGCGGGTTGTCATTGCAACCGCATTCGCATGTCGACCGAAGGTTTTGATCGCCGATGAACCGACAACCGCGCTAGACGTGACACTCCAGGCTCAAATTCTAAGGCTGCTCAGGCAACTCCAGGAAGAAGAAAAGACGGCGGTCATGCTGATTTCCCATGACATCGGGGCGATCGCATCGATCTCCCAACGCATCGCGGTCTTTTATGCCGGAAAAATTGTGGAGACCGGTCCAGCGTCGCAAGTGCTCACCCAGCCGGCGATGCCCTATACCAAGGCGCTATTGAACGCGTTGCCGGATCCAACGAAAGATCGGCTGGAAGCCATAAAGGGTCAGCCGCCGGACTTCGCCACCCTCGGTACCGACTGCTCCTTCCGGCCGCGATGTCCCTATGCAATTGAGAAGTGCCGCGAGGAGCCAGGGCTCCTTCAAGTTGGCGCCGATCATCGGGCTGCCTGTTGGCGCGCCGAGGAAGTAATGGCGGGCACGGCCGACGAGACTGCGGTCAACAGTTAAGCACTGGACGTCGGAGATTCGACTAGTGTTTCCGAATCCAATTCCACGAGTTCGTCGATCACTTCCGGCCCAGGTGCGTCGGCATTTAATGCCTGGACATCTTCCATCAATGGCAGTGATAGCAGTTCGGTCTTGGTGAAATAGCTGGGCTCGCGGTCCACCAACTTGGGCAACTTTTTCTGTTCGAACCGCACTTCCTTCCCCGCTTCCAACTTCTGGAAGCGGTAAGCAGAGGTAAGCAGTTGGGACTGAATCGAAGTAACTGCGCTGTTGTACGCCTTGGTCGCCTTTTCCAACCCGTCCCCAATTCCCGAGAAGTGCTCGACGGCAATGCGGATTCGGTCGACCATCTGTCGGCCGAGATCGCGGATTTCGTCGGCATTTTCCCGCAGACTTTCTTGCCGCCAGTCCAAAGCGACGATACGCATCACTGCAAATAGCAATGATGGCGTCGCAACAATGATTCTGCGGTCCCAGCCTTTGGTGGCGATTTCCGCATCCACCTCTTGCGCCGCCGTGAGACAGGCGTCGAGGGGAAGGAACATGATCACCAACTCGGTGTTCTTGCTGCGCTCGACGTACGGCCGCTTGGCAAGGGAATCGATATGCCCCTTGACGTGCGTGGCATGCTCTTTTAACTTATCACTGCGCGCGCGTTCGTCTTCGCACTCCATCGCTGCTTCGTAGGCGCTGAGGATGAACTTGGAGTCGATAACGATCTCTTTTTCACCCGGCATCTTAACAATGAAGTCCGGCCGGCTTGTACCGCTCTCGGTGCTTTCATGCTGTTGGGTGAAGTAATGCAGGTTCTTTGTGAGTCCGGCCGCCTCAAAGATTCTCTCGAGAAGCATTTCGCCGGCGCGGCCGCGCGATGACGGTCCGCGCAGCAGGCTCCGGAGCTCTTGGGTCGTCGATTGCTGCTGTTGGATGCCTTTGATCAACTGCTCGATCCGCTCGTTCGTCTGCACATCGCGCTCTTGGTGACTCGACTCCAGCTTTTTGATGTGTTCCTCATAGCCTCTTAATGCATCTGAAAGCGGCTTGACCAATTCGTCGATGGATTGCTTGCGCTGCGTCAGTTCACCCTTGGCTTTTTCCTGTTCCTTTTCAAACGTGGCCTGTGCCAATTGGATGAAGGTCTCGCTGCTGGCGCTTAAGGCTTTGCTCGCCAAAGAGTCGAATGAGGCTTTCATCGTCTCTTCCGCGGACTTCAGGGCGCGCTCTAACTCCGCCTTGCGCTCGTCGAAGCTGCGGCGCTCAGTTGCCACTTCAGCTTCCAACTTGATATTTGCCGCCCGAATCGACTCCAACTCATCTCGATAGCCATTTACTGCTTGCTCCTTGGTTTCAATCAGGGTCTCAAGCTCGGAGAGCCGCTCCAAGCGAGCATTGGCGGTCGCGAGTTCCGAGACGGCGTTTGTGTGGTTTTCAGATAGATCTCGATGTTGGATTTCGAGGGCAGAGGACTTGGTTCTCTGCAGCAGCCAAACTCCAATCGCCCCCACTAATAGTCCAACAAGCGCCCCGATCAAAGCTTCCATGCCCGCCATGCAAGCAGTATACGCGCGTCTGGCAAAAATCACAATTCCGGGCGCTCGCTATACTTAATCCATGCTCAAGCCACCGCCTCCGAGTCCAGGGCAGATTCTTCGCGACCTCTTTGACCGAGGAACGGTGCTCATGCCCGGTGTTTTCAATGCGATTTCGGCGGTTTCCGCGACCTCGGCGGGTGCAGAGGCTCTCTATTTGAGCGGGGCGGGACTGACAAACGGAACGCTCGGAGTGCCGGATATTGCTCTAGCCAGCCAAACGGAGTTTGCGCAGCAAGCGTCCTATGTGACAGCCGTGACCACTCTCCCGGTCCTCAGTGACGCCGATACCGGTTTTGGAGAGTCGCTAAACGTCATGCGCACCGTCATCGAAATGGAGCGGGCAGGGCTTGCGGGAATCCATTTGGAAGATCAAATTTCGCCCAAGCGATGCGGACATTTGGACGGTAAGTCGGTGATCGAGCGGGCGGATATGGTGCAAAAGGTGCGGTCGGCTGTTAATTCCAAGCGCGACCAGAGCTTCATTATTTGCGCTCGCACCGACGCGCGGGGAGTGGAGGACCTGGACTCCGCTATCGACCGGGCGAAGGCGTACGTGGATGCGGGCGCCGACGCGATTTTTCCAGAAGGTCTGCAGTCGGAGGCGGAATTCGAGGCATTCCGAAAGGGGGTCCAGGGACCCCTGCTGGCAAACATGACGGAGTTTGGCAAGACTCCAATCCTTCCCTTCCAGACCTTCGCCGATATGGGTTACCAGATGGTGATCTATCCCATGACCGCTTTCAGAGTGATGCTCAAGGCAATAGATGAAACCTATGCCGAACTGCTGGCAAAGGGATCTCAGGAAAGCCTGCTTCCCAAGATGCGCACCCGAGCCGAGCTGTACGAGCGGATTGAGTATCCGGCTTATGACGAGAAGGACAAGTCCTGGTCGAGTTAGCCAAAGCCGGACTGAATGGCCGATCCATTACAAAGTTTGAATCTGGCGGTAAACTTCGGCAATCTCCAACCGCCGAACCTTCAAAGAAGAACAATGAGCGCCACCCTTACCGACAAATATCCGAACTACAGCCCCGGACTCGAGGGCGTTATCGCCGGCATCAGTACGATTAGCGAAATCGACAGTGACCGTAGCAGTTTGCAGTATCGCGGCTACGACGTTCACGACCTCGCTGAGCATGGCAGTTTCGAAGAAACCGCCTATTTGCTGATCTACGGAAAGCTTCCGAATCAGGCTGAGTTAGATGAGTTTCGGAAGACTCTGGGTGCCGAAAGAGAGGTGCCGAATCAGGTGTACGACGTTCTTCGGGCGCTTCCGAAGAACTCTCACCCGATGGACGCCATCCGCACTGCCTTTTCTGCGCTGGCCCCATTCGATCCGGATTACAATGCTCCCTCCACCGACGATGCCGCGAATGTCCGAAAGGCGGTTCGCATCATTGCCAAGGCGGGAACGATGGTGGCCAACGGACATCGGATTCGGAACGGTTTGGAGCCGATCAAGCCCAATCCCGCCCATAGCACCGCGGAGAACTTCCTTCACCTGATGACCGGGCAAGAACCGATCGCGAAGACGGTGGAAGTGATGGATGCCTCGCTCACCCTATACGCAGAGCATGGGTTCAACGCAAGCACCTTTGCTTGTCGGGTGACGGTTGCCACCTTGAGCGATCTGTACAGCGGAATCGTGACCGGCATCGGAACGTTGCGGGGTCCGTTACACGGCGGCGCGAATGAAGAAGCGATGAAGATGCTTCTGGATATCGACAAGCCCGAAAATGCTCAAGCCTGGATCGATGATGCCCTGGAGGGCAAGAAGAAGATCATGGGCTTTGGCCATCGCGAGTACAAGAAGCGCGATAGCCGAGCGATCTACCTCACGAAGATTGCAAAGGAACTCGGTGTTCAGAAGGGCGACACGCGTTTTGGTGAGATTGCCGACATCCTGGAGAAGACGATGGAGACTCGAAAGAACATCTATCCGAACGTCGACTTCCCCGCGGCATATGCCTATTACCTGCTGGACATTCCGATCGACCTGTACACTCCGATCTTTGTAATTGCCCGAGTTTCCGGTTGGAGCGCCCATGCTCTCGAGCAACTCCGCAATAACCGACTCATCCGCCCGAAGGCGATTTACGAGGGCGAAGCAAACCTTCCTTATCCGCAAATCGCTTCTCGCTAATTCCTTTACCAAGACCCGTCGATGCACCAACCGACGGGTCTTTTTCGTCAGTTACCATAATCTCATGAGAAAAGTTTTCGTGTTTCTTGCGTTAGCAAGCCTGGCGTCCGTCGGGCTTGCTCAAAAGACGTATCTGCTTCGCATCAAGGTCAAACCGGGGCAAGTGTTCAAATACAAAATGAACGTCAAATCCGGCACTGCCGCCCAAGCGATGACTGTCGGCCTTAACTTGACGATGAACGTCACCGGCGTAAAGAACAACCAATTCACTATCGCCTCCACCATGGGTGGGGTAACCCTCAATGGGAAACCAGCGCCCGCCGCGGCCGCTTCACAGCTCAGCAAGATGAAGACGATTACGGTGATGGACAGCCGGGCGAACATCGTTAAGTCGGAAATCCAAGGCATGCCGGGCGCACCCCAAACTCCGCAGGGCTCTTCTGTTCCTTTCCCCCAAAATGCAATCAAGATCGGGGGAACATGGTCCGGCAAGGCCAACATCCAGGGCCAACAGGTGGAGACCACCTACAAGCTTGTTGGGGTCAAACCGGTGATGGGCAAGATGGCGGCAATAATTGAAGCCACACCTAAAGGAATTGCGAACTTCAAAACGAAGGGTCCAGTTGTTTATTCCATCGAA
>DATFHI010000312.1:0-5286 GCA_035248525.1 Fimbriimonadaceae bacterium
TGGTCGCGCCGTTTCGGAAAGGGCCAGATAAGTTCGTCCGCTTTTCACCGCTACGTGAGGACGACTAACTCGGATGGCTTGCGTGACCTATCCGGGACCATTGCGAGGGTCTGACCGCTCGTATATCACTCGTATATCGCTCGCATACCGCTGATATACATCGTGGTAAAGCACCGGAGAGGAGGTTCTAAAACCCGACCGTACCGGCGCGCTAAGATCCAGAATTGCATCCGCATCTCGGCCAACTAGTTGAACTCGGGGATTCCCCTCCATGTCAGCCGGGCCTAAGCCGCAAATGAGCCAATGCCATAATCAACCCATGACCCAGCGGCTTCCGGAGTGGCTCACAATCCGACTTCCCCGGCCCGACACCATCAAAGAAGTCGAGCAGATGATGCGGGCCAAGAGTCTGCACACCGTGTGCGAGAGCGCCCGCTGCCCCAACTTGCCGGAATGCTGGAGCAAGAAAACCGCCACATTCATGATCCTGGGCGACACCTGCACCCGGAGCTGTGGCTTCTGCGCCATCAAGGTCGGCCGGGGACTTGCCGTCAATCCTCACGAACCCGCCGACGTAGCCAAGGTCGCGGTCGATCTGGGCCTGAAGCACGTAGTCGTCACCAGCGTCGCCCGCGACGATCTGCCCGATGAGGGCGCGTCCCAATTCGCCAAGACCATCGAGGAGCTGCACAGCGCCAATCCGAATACGATCGTCGAGGTGCTCACCCCCGACTTCAAAGGTAAGCGCCACCTGATCGAAGTGGTCTGCAAAGCCCACCCGGAGATTTACAACCACAACATCGAGACCATCGAGCGACTCCACACCATCGTAAGGCCATCCGCCAAATACCACCGCACCCTCAAGGTTTTGGAAATGGTGAAGGAGATCGACCCCACCATCTACACCAAATCGGGAATCATGCTCGGCCTCGGCGAGACCAAGGATGAAGTGGTGGAGACGCTAAAAGATCTGAGGAAGATCGGCGTCGACGCGGTGACCATCGGCCAATACCTCCGACCCACCATGCGACACCTGCCGGTAGCGGAATACATCCACCCTGATCAATTCAAGGAGTATGAAGCGATCGGCGAGGAGTTGGGCTTTGCCTTCGTCGCCAGCGGGCCGTTCATCCGCTCCAGCTATAACGCGATCGAATTCAGCAAGAAGGTGATGAACGAGCGCCTGGAACGATTCGAGAAAGGCGTTCAGCTTCCCGTTATGGGGTAGGTGGCGGATCGCTTTGCGAGTGAAGCGAGGCCTGTTTGCTCTTTTTAGCCTCCATCACCAGTCCGCCAATAATCATCAGCACACCGATTCCGAGCGCGACCGGCACGAAATACACGATCTTCGTCGTCAGCCAGTCGGCGGCGTAAATGAGGCCCGCGCCGGCGATGACTAAGAGCCCGTAATAGAGCAGCTTGTTCTTGGGCATAAGTTATCTATTCCGCCCTTACTATACGTGAGTCCCGGCGTTGTGTCCAGGTCCCAGCGGCAAGGCATCCGGGCCGGCGTGGGAATCTGCCAAAATAGCGTAATGGCAGGCCATTCCAAATGGAAAAACATCCGAATTCGCAAGGGTAAGCAAGACGCGATTCGGGGCAAGCTTTTCACGAAAATCAGCCGGGAGATCATCGTCGCGGCCCGATCCGGCGGCGGTGATGTCAGCATGAATCCCCGACTGCGGGTTGCCGTTGAAAAGGCGCGGGAAGCGTCGATGCCGGTCGACAATATCAAGCGCGCGATCGACCGCGGAACCGGCGCAATCGAGGGAGCGGCCTATGAGGAGATCGTCTACGAAGGCTACGGTCCCGGCGGCTCGGCGATCATCCTCGAATGCTATTCGGAGAACCGCAATCGAACGGTCGCCGAAGTGCGTCACGCTTTCAGCAAGAATGGCGGAAACCTCGCGGAGAACGGCTCGGTTGCTTGGCAGTTCAAGCACGTTGGCCAAATTGTGTTGAACCGGGCCAGCTTGGATGAGGATGAAGTCACCATGGCGGCTCTGGAGGCCGGCGCGGAGGACGTGCAGGCAGACGAAGAGGAGATCACGATTTACACCGCCATGGAAGATCTCCACAAGGTGAACGACAACCTCCTGGCCGCCAGTTATAAGGCGAGAGAGGTCGGCCTGACTTACGTTCCCACCAACAAAGCGGAGCTTTCGAACGACGACACTTTGAAGTTGCTCAAACTGCTGGACATGCTGGAGGATCTGGACGACGTGCAAGAGACTTACATGAACGTGGATATCTCGGAGGACGTCCTCCAAGAAGCTTGATTGAGAAGTCGCGCCTGCCCGTCGTTACCCTGCTGCTGATCGTCGCAAACCTGTTTGCGGCGTTCGGCGTCGCGTACAACCCGGACCTGGCGCTCGACTTTGGATTCAATCCCAAAGATCCCAGCTTTCTCGACCTCTTCACTTCCCTTTTCATCCATCAAAATCTGCTGCACCTGCTCGGCAACATGATCTTCCTGGCGGCCGTTGGCGCGGCGGTCGAGTTGGCAACCGGATCTCTGCGATTTATCCTTGTTTATCTCGTATCGGGCCTCTTTGGCTGCCTGGCCCACTGGTTGGTCGCATCCGCCAACTCCAACCCATCCCTTCTGATCGGAGCGAGCGGCGCCATTGCCGGTTGCGCCGCCTATTACAGCGTCCGGTACACCCATCTAAAGGTTCCGGTTGCCCCCAAGCGCGGACTGTCGGTGGCGGCCATTACTGCTATCTGGCTAGTGCTGCAGATCGTCGGAGCATTTGTGCACATTGGCGAATCGAGCGGGGTTTCCTTTTGGGCGCACATTGGCGGATTTGTCGGGGGCCTGATTTTAAGTTTGGTTTTCCGCGCGCCCGACTTGGGACAGCGGCGCCTCGGCCATGAAGTGTTGGACACCATGAATGAGCGCGGACCGGCGGCGGTTGCGTTGGCCGCCCGCCGACACCTGGAGGACCATCCCCGAGACCGGTTGGCCCTTCGCCGATTAGCCGAGGCAGAAAAGCAACTGGGGCATTCGACGGCGGAGGCGGAGTGCTTAAGAAGTCTTCTGGAAGTCGGAGATGCACCTGAACTGGCTGCTTCGATCCTTAGATTGGACGAGCTCAAATCGCTTACCGGTATCCCAACCGTGAAGCGCGTCCAACTTGCGGAGAAGGTGGGGAAAGAATTGCCCCAGGCCGCGAGATGCCTCTTGGAATCGGTGATTCAAGGGGAAGATGAGGCCGCGATCCCCGATGCGATGCTTTCTTTAGCCGCTTTGGAAATGAATCAGAGCCCGGAATCCGCTAGTGGAGTACTTGCGGAACTACAAGCCAAGTATCCCCTTCACCCTACGGTTGAAGTCGCTCGAAAGCGGGGTTGGATCACATGAAGAAGTGGTGGAGGCGAGTCCGCCCGGTGGTGCTGAGCCGATTGGCGTACATCATGGTCCGTCTATTTGGCGCTACCTTTCGCATCCGCGTTTACAACTTTGAAGCGGTCGAGAAGTTGCCGGGGGGAAAGATTCTGTGCGGTTGGCATGGGCGCTCGATGATTGCCTCGATCTTCTTCCGAAAGCGCGGCTATTGGGTGATCATCAGCAAGTCCAAAGATGGCGACATCCAGACTCATGTATTTCAGAACCTGGGGTTCAAAGTCATTCGGGGAAGCACCGGTAGGGGCGGGGAACGCGCGCTGATCGAATCCATCCGCGAACTGAAGAAGGGTGAAACCATGGCAATCACCCCGGATGGACCGCGGGGGCCGACTCACGTAGTCCAGGGCGGCATCATGCTTATGGCAAAGAAGTCTGGCGCTTGGCTGGCCCCATGTGGAGTCTCCGCGCGTCCGAGATTCCTGGCCAAATCTTGGGACTCCTACATGGTGCCGATGCCGTTTTCCAAGTGCGTGATGACCTTCGGCGAGCCAGTCCAGGTTCCGCTCGATGCCACTGACGAAGAAGTCGAGGAGATCCGGTTGCGACTCCAAGACTCCATGAATCAGTTGGAAACTGAAGCGGAGCAAATTCTTGGTTATCGGGCCGGGGCATAAGCCATGTTGGTCGACACCCATTGCCATCTGAACCTGATCGAGGAGTTCCCCGATCCCGCGGCCGAAGTCGACTATGCACGCCGAGAAGGCGTCGATCGACAGATCGTGATCGGCATCGACTTACCGACCAGTCGATATGCACTGGAATTGGCGGAGCAGTTCCCGGACGTGTATGCTTCATCGGGAATCCACCCAAATTCAACGGCAGATCTATCTGCGGATTGGCTCGACCAGCTCCGAGACATGTTACGGCACCCCAATTGCGTGGCGTTGGGTGAGGTGGGGCTGGACTACCATTGGGATTTCTCTCCTCCGGTTCAGCAGAAGCAGGCGCTAGAAGCACAATTGGATCTAGCCGAGGAACTGCACATGCCGGTCGTGCTCCACTGCCGGAAAGCGTATGGCGACCTGCTCGACCTGCTTGAATCTCGCCGCCCCGCCGCCCCGCTGGTATTTCATTGCTTTTCAGGCACCTCCGACGATGCTGGAAGAGCAGGGGACTTAGAAGCCTACTTTGGAGTCGATGGTCCGCTGACGTACAAGAATGCCTCGGAACTACGCGAGATTGTGCGGATCTTGCCCCGGGATCGCGTGCTTATCGAGACGGATGCCCCCTATCTCACGCCGGTTCCACATCGAGGCAAGCCGAATCGGCCCGCTTACGTGAAATGGGTCAACGAGATGCTCGCCTCCCTTTGGCACATTTCGCCGGAGGAATGTGGACAAATTACGACCCAAAACGCTGAACGCTTCTTTGGCCTTCCTTAATTTAGCTAGAACAGGTTAAAATGTAGCACTGTGTCTACCGTTTCTCGGCTGATTGAGCACGCCTTCACCAAGCTACGGGAACGACCGGGGTTTGTAGACCGCCCTGACCAGCAACAACTTGCCTTGCTTCTGTCCGACATGATCGAGGGTCCGTCGACGGGCGCGATCGAAGCTCCAACTGGACTCGGAAAGTCGCTTGCCGCGCTCATTCCGGCAATCGCCCACGCGCTCGCCAGCAATAAACGTACCGTCATCGCAACTTATACCAACGTTCTTGCCGAGCAGTACTGGCGCAAAGACCTTCCGCTCGCGCTTTCTTTGTTCACGGATCTACAACCGGACCTGTATGAACTTAAACCGGCTTTTCTTATTGGTAGGCAACGATATGCGTGCTTGACGTCGATGTACGAGCATGTTCCCGAATGGGTTTCTCCATTCCAATTCAACGCCGAACTTGGAATTGAGACGGAATTCCGCTCGATTCTTCCCCTCAAG
>DATFHI010000313.1:0-13821 GCA_035248525.1 Fimbriimonadaceae bacterium
AGCGAGGGCGCGCACACGAAATACCGCGCCAAATGTATTGCCGCGAACTCGCAGATGGGCGATTTCCCGGAGGTACTCCATGGTCGCTCCCTTTTTCTGGAGCGGATACTTCTCCGGATCGGCTGGCCCGAAAATCTCAACTTCATCTGCCGCCAACTCCATCGCTTGCCCGGCGGCGGGAGACTCCACCATCTTGCCCCCAAATCGCACACAAGCTCCGGTGGTAACCGCACGCATGGAATCCGCGGAGATCGTCCCTCCATTTACCACGACCTGGAGGTCCTTGAAGCAGGATCCATCATTCAGCTGCACGAAGCTGATTCCCTTGCTGTCGCGGCGTGTTTTCACCCAGCCAAATGCGGATGTTCGAGTCTCTGCAGGCAGGTTGAAAAGGTCGCGGACGTAGGTTCGCCGGTAGTCCATGAACTTGCGAGTTTACCGCCCGACAGGAGGCGGCTCTGGACTGCTCCCTCGAAGCAGATGTGCGCAGAGTTCCCCGCGGGCTTCCGAACCCAAAACCCTTAGAATGTTGTCTCGCCCTGCGCGGCCCACCTCATCCGCAAGCTCGGGGTCCTCCTTTAAGGCATGGATGTATTCCATCGCCTCAGTTTCTGTCCGGTACAGGAATCCAGATTTGCCGTGTTCGATGAAGTCGACATATCCGCCTCTTCGGTGGGCAACCACCGGAAGGGCGGTAAGCAAGGCTTCCGTAACTGCCCGTGAATGAGCTTCGGGGAAAGAATAAGAGGTTCGATAGTAGAAGCAATCAAGCCCCCGCAGAAATTCGCTCGGTTTCTCCGTGTTCTCCGGAAGGAGTTCTAATCTGGGTAACGGGCCAATCCGATTACTTAAAACCGATCCCCCAAGGACCTTGACTTCGATACCTGCCTCGGACAGTTTGCGATACGTACGCAGGCTGCTTCGGTGATGCTTTTCAATGCTGTCCCGGCTGTGCCTTCCGACTACGAACGCTTTGCCCTCTTTGGACTCTCGAGGTTTGAAATCAGATAGGTCGACGAGAGATATCTGCCGACGTCCCTCCTTCGCCCCAAATCGGTTCATCAGCCATTCGGAGGCGAACTCCAATTCCACTCGACCCGGCGCTTGCCTGGCAACTGACCGAAGAGTTCTCTTGAACTTTCGATGGAATGGGCTGTTGTGTAAGAGGATGACCCGTTCAAAATTTCCCCTCGAAATCCATTCGCCGACCGGAAAGAATCCTCCGACGATCAGCAAATTTCCACCCTTGGGAAATTTGCCTTTTGCTAGATCGACAATTTGAACCGGAACTTGACGCGCAACTTCGGCGGAGACGGAGCACGGAGACCACACCCTTACCAATGCTTGAGGGTGAAGCACGGAGAAGAGTTCATAAATGCGGTGTTCGGCTCCGCCCCAGGGCGCCGGAAAGTGATAAAGAATATGTAGAACAGCCGAGCAGTCAGGCATCCCCAATCATTTGTTCCCGCAATCAATTTACCAAACATCCCAAATTAGACGAGACTCGTAGTTCACTCAGGTTAGATCGCCATTGATTGCCTTCTGCACGCTCGCCAATTCACTTTGGCCGTCTTGGAAAAGATAAATCTCTGCCTCGACGTCGCGCGCGCTTTCTTCCAAAACCAAGTGTCCGGACTCCGGGAATATCGCGGTTTCCGCATTGGGGAATGTTTGACGCCACTTATCCAGATGTTCATGACTGAACAGGCTGTCCTTCATTCCCCAAACGATGAGCGCCGGTTTACTGGAGATCTCTTCCCGACGAACCCAAAGATCGTAAAGCCACGTGCTGGAGCCCACATATCCCTTGGCAAGAACATATGGGCCATGCCGTTCGGACGGTTTGTGATACGGTCCCGTGTATTGGGAATAGATCGTCGACGACACCTTTTGCTTCTGGCAAACCATGTCGTGCAGCATTTTATTCAGGCCAATTGGCGTGGATTCCAATGCCATCCTTCCCAACGGACCGTTGACTTTATGGTCGAATTTGACGAAGTGGGGATCCGTTTTCAGAGGCCAGAGAAAGCTGTTGACGACGACGAGGCGATTCAGCCGTCCAGGAAAATCCAAGGCATGGGAAAGCGCGATCGGCCCGCCGAAGTCGTGCACCACTAAACTGTAAGTCGATACTCCAATATGATCGAGCAGTTTGCGGAAGTTGCGCGCGTGGGCTTCCGGCGTGTAGCTCCAATGGTCTGGCTTGTCCGACAGTCCAAATCCGATGTGGTCCATCGCGATGCAACGATGTTTGGCGGAGAGATCGCGCACCAAGTTTCGCCACATAAAGGACCAGGTGGGAAATCCATGGACGAAAAAGATCGGATCACCCTCCCCTTCATCGATGTAGTGCATGTCGCCACCATCGACCTGGACGTGGTGGCTTTGGAATGGATATTGGTTTTGATCCAACCAACCCGCTTGCGCTCTAGTTTCGGTCACGCTCATCTTTGAGTTCGCTCCTTGAGATAAAGGATACGACCGTTTGGCCAAAGCGGCAACTGAATGGCTTTACAAAGCTGTATAATTCCCAAAACCCCCTTGATGGTTTTTGCGGGCATCCGTATGTCCGCCGGAAGCGTCTGTTTGTCTGGGCGGATCCCGGAGGCTGGTCATGAAGAAATTTATATTTGTAACGGGCGGAGTCGTGAGTTCGATTGGAAAGGGAATCGCCACCGCCAGCCTCGGGCGAGTTCTTCGCAACCGTGGATTTACCGTCGCCCCGCTCAAACTAGACCCGTACATCAACGTCGACGCAGGAACGATGAATCCATTCCAGCATGGTGAAGTCTTCGTGACCGACGACGGAGCGGAGACCGACCTCGACCTTGGCCATTACGAGCGTTTCATGGATGTCTCCTGCTCGGCCGGTTCGAGCATCACCACCGGCAAGGTTTATCGCAACGTTATCGATGCAGAACGCCGAGGCGACTACCTAGGCGCGACCGTTCAGGTCATTCCTCATGTCACCAACGAAATCAAAAAGGGAATAACCGAGCTTGCCAAGCAGCAAGAAGCGGATGTGGTGATCGCCGAGATTGGGGGCACGGTCGGCGACATCGAGTCGCTTCCATTTCTGGAGGCGATCCGTCAGATGCGCACCGACGTTGGCATCGAGAACACGATGTATGTGCACGTGACACTCGTCCCGCAGGTCGGACCATGGCATGAGGTTAAAACCAAGCCCACACAGCACTCCGTTTACAAGCTCCGAGAGATCGGCATCTCGCCGGATGTGCTTGTTTGCCGTACCGAGGTGGCCCTTCCGCACGATGTGAAGGAGAAGATTTCGCTATTCTGCGGAGTACCTCCCCAGGCCGTCATCGAATCCATGAACGTGGACACGATCTATGAAGTACCCCTCAATTATGAAGATGCGGGACTGGGCGATTTCGTCTGCAAGCGTTTGGGATTAGAGGATCGGACATCCGATCTGACCGAATGGTCCTCCCTAGTCGATACCCTCAAAAACCCCAAGCACAAATGTACGGTTGCGGTTGTGGGCAAATACACAAGCAATGGCGACGCCTACAAATCGATCGCGGAGGCGCTGATCCACGCCGGAATTCCGAATGACGCGGAAGTGAAGATCCGCTGGATCGAAAGCGATTCTTTGGAGCACGGGTTGCCACCCCAAGATGTCTTGGGCGACATCGACGCTTTGGTGGTTGCGCCAGGGTTCGGGATGCGGGGGATCGAGGGCAAAATCGAGGCGATCCAGTATGCGAGGGAGAACGGTATCCCCTTCTTTGGCATCTGCCTTGGATTGCAAATGGCGGTTATCGAGTTTGCCCGGAATGCGTGCGGTCTGACGGGAGCGAATTCGGAGGAGATGGTTGAGAATCCGCCTTATCCGGTGATCCACCTACTTCCTGAGCAAAAGGGAGTGACGGATAAAGGCGCGACCATGCGGCTAGGATCTTGGCCCTGCAACATCGTAAATGGCACCCTCGCCCACAAGCTGTACGGGGCGAATAGGATCGATGAACGTCACCGCCACCGGTACGAGGTGAACAACGATTTCCGTGAAAAGCTTCAAGAGCATGGAATGGTCATATCCGGAGTCTCGCCCGATTACCGACTCGTCGAGATGATCGAGATCCCCGGACATCCTTTCTTCGTGGGAACCCAAGCTCACCCAGAATTCAAGTCCCGACCAAACCGGCCGCATCCTTTATTCCGGGGGTTGGTGGAGGCGGCAGTAAAGAAAAATCGGAGCCGCGCGGAAATCCCAGCCTAACCTTCCGTGGCCAGGCTTGGGTGGGATTAAGCCGAGATTGCCATGCACCCGGAGCTTTCCAGCGCCAGTTCAAGAGCCGGGTTTGCAGCAAGCAGAAGGATTCTGCCGTTGGCGTGGGTGTAATTTTTCACCAGTCGGCTAGCGCCGGCAGGAACTTGAATCGCCGTGTTCTGGGTGCCAATGATTTGCATTCCATCGACTTCAATTTCGAACGCACCGTCCAGCACCACGATCGTAAGGGCGTCCTGTCCCAGAGCGTTGAAGCTCGAATTTCCGGAAACCTCAACTTCGTACATCGACATCAACTTCTGAGTGTTCTCCAGCCGCAAGATTGGCCTTACTTCGGCGCCGGGAACTTCGAAACCCTCCGAAGAGTGGGCGGTAACGTGCATCGGCTCGGCGTGGATTTCCGGCATGTACCAGTTCGAAGGCGAGGCGCCGGGCGGCAATTGGGTGAGTTGGTGCTCATATGCCGCCCGCAGGATGTCGGCAACATCTGGAATTCGCCTTTCATCCGGATTCGGCAAACCGTCGTGCAGAGCGGGATAGGAAAAGCCACGGAAAAAGCTCATCATGTCGCCGGGAAGTATAAGTGCCAGGGTTTCTACTTCCTCAGTCATCGGAATCGCCGCATGCGCAACTCCTCGGGGCAAATACACGAGATCTCCGGGTTTTGCGAAGTACTCGCGATCTCCCACCAAGATGCGGAATTCACCCTTGAGCATGAAAAATGCTTCGTCTTCACGGGTGTGGACATGCGCCGGAGGCATCCCATTTTTAGATATCCGGGCGTGAAACAACCCAAACTTCCCATCGACCTCTTCCGGGTCGACAAGATAGGTTAATCGGTTGCTGAAATACCAGACGGCGCTCTCAACTCCAACTTCGCGGATGATCGGTTTCTCTAGGGTCTTCATTTGCCTTCGAGAACTCTAGCGGTTCGCGTAGGCGCGAATGTTTCGGCCCCAGTAGGATTGGGACATTCGGCGAATGGAATTCAGACCAATGGCCCAGGCTCTAGGGATAGATGTCCTTTCGCACCGAAAACCAACGGCGCTTCAAATTGCCGTAGCCAATTCGCTTTGCGTGCCCATCCACCCAGAAGGTGTTCGTACCGCTCGTGTGCAATAAGTTGAAATGGTCCTTCAAGCTTTGAGAACTGGGAGGACCGTTTACCCAATTGAAAGGTTGAAGGAAGTTGCAAAGCGGCACGAATGCGTCGTGCTCCCATGCCGCAAGCGTCTCCGAGGGCTCCTCGACTTCGGATTCGGAAGCGCCCATGTAATCAAAAACCCCGTTGATGTGCGTTTGAGACTTGGCGCCCGGGCCATATTCCGCTCCTTCGGCGCTGGGATTGACGTCGTAGTAATCCGAAGGGTGGAAGGGCGAGAATCCATTGCCGGCCAGAGCTGTTTGGGTCCGTCCAAGCTTATTCGGGCACTTCTTGATGTCGTGGTTCTTGAGGTAGGGATCGAGCAGCCCGGGACGAATTGGGTTCACCGCGACTTCATCGACGCGGCCGTAATATCCACCAACGAGCGGACCATTGTTGTTGTCATAACCCACCCAGGCCGCTTGCGGTGCGAAACCAGGCATAGGCTCGTAGCGCATCAACGGGTACCAGATGCCATCGCAGTCCGAAGTGTAAAGAATCGACGCCGCCGCGAGCTGCTTCATGTTGCTGATGCAAACCGCTCCTTTGGCAGCGTTTTTAGCTTGGGCAAATACGGGAAATAGGATCGCCGCCAAGATGGCGATGATCGAAATGACCACCAGTAACTCGATAAGAGTAAAGCCGCGACGCATACGAGCAGACGCAATATTCCTCATAAACCATCCTCGAATATACGAACATACGAGGAATTCCCAATGCGTCGTTAGCGATTGCTAAATGATTTGCACATCATGTGGTCCCGCTTGGACTTCGCCGATCACCGTTGCCTGTTCACCGGCGTCATTCAATCTGTCCACAATGGACCGCGCTTCAAATCGGTCGCAGAACACAACCATACCGATGCCCATGTTGAAGGCACGGAACATTTCGTGGTCAGGAATGTTGCCGAGAGTTTGGATAAGCGAGAAAAGCGGGGGCATTTCCCACGTGTGCCGCTCGATTACCGCCCGGATGTCCGAAGGCATGACCCGCGGGAGGTTGTCAAATAGGCCACCGCCGGTGATGTGGGCGACGGCATGAATCGCGTCTTCGCCTTCGATTAATGGATAGAGCGCGTTGAAGTAGCACCGATGGGGTTTTAGGAGCGCGTCCCCAAAACTCATTCCGGTACCAGGAACCTCATCGCGAACCGAGAACCCACCGATATCGAACAGCGCTCTTCGGGCAAGGGAAAACCCGTTTGTGTGTAAACCGTCGCTTCTCAAGCCGACGATCGCGTCCCCCGCACTCATCTTTCCACGAGGCAGCCGACGATCGTAATCCACCACCCCGACGATTGAACCGACCAAATCGACTTCGTCATCCAAGTAAACGCCGGGCATCTCTGCTGTTTCGCCCCCGACCAGTGATGCCCCAACCGCCGCACAGGCTTCAATCAGACCTTCCAGAATCTCTTCGAATACGAGACCTTCAAGGCGAGAACAGCCAAAGTAATCCAGGAAGAAAAGGGGCCGGGCGCCTTGGCAAAGGATGTCGTTCACGCAGTGGTTAACAATATCGTGGCCTAATCCCTTGTGCTTTCCGACCATTGCGGCGACCTTGGTTTTGGTCCCAACACCATCGATCGAGGACACGAGAACCGGCTTTCTGAACTGCTCGAATGCGGCTTGGTAAAGAGCTCCGAATCCGCCCACGCCTGACAAGACATTCTGTGAGTAAGTTGACTGGATTCCACCGACCACGCTCCGCAATGCACGCTGAGCTTCATCGATGTTCACGCCCGCGTCTTTGTAGGTCATGGGATCAGGCATGCGAAGCAGGGTACCCGGGATAAAAATGGAACGTGAAATGGTCCCCTGGGAGTCCGGGCGACCCTTTTATCCAAGCTGAGCCGGGGTATTATTTTCGCTCCAGTGGGCTGGTAGCTCAGTCGGTTAGAGCAACGGCCTTTTAAGCCGTGGGTCCTGGGTTCGAGTCCCAGCCGGCCCACCACTGGATTCCAATTGAAACCCAGTCGCCCAAATTGCGTAAAACTGTCGCAATGGCGGTATCTCCATTTGCCAAGCGTTATCGGCAGGTTGCCTTTTGGATCGTTTTCGGTCTTATCCTTGCCGCTTGCACCGCGATCCTGCTTCCATTTATTCCGGCTTTGATGTGGGCGTTGGTGCTCTCCGTGCTCATGTACCCGCTCTACCGCCGACTCCTAGCTCGATTTTCCAAGTGGAAACTGCTGGCAGGATATCGAGGGGCAACGGTAGCCAGCTTGACCACGGTGACATTAACCCTGGTTATCATCCTCATCCCGCTCTTTCTCGTAGGGGTTGGGCTCTTTGCTCAAGTCGGGTCGGTTACCACCGCTTTGGCTGGAGAAACCGGAAAACCCTCATTTGATTCGGCGCTCAGGCAACTCGACGCTTCGATCAAGCCGTTCACTGACAACGTGGTCGGCGATTTTAGCGTCCGCGAGTATGTGATGGAGCATCAATCAGAGATCGCTCAGAGCTTGCGGGCGCCGGTTGCGAAGTTCGCCGGGCAGGCGGCATTTACGATTCTCACCATCGTCATCGCACTGCTTTCGATGTTTTTCATGTTGCGGGACGGTGAAAAACTGAAAGGTCCGGCACTGGAGCTTGTGCCACTGAAACCCTCCCAGACCGAATCGATTCTTATGAGAATATCGGAAACGATCCATGCCGTGTTTGTGGGGACAGTGCTGGTTGCCCTGATTCAGGGAGCTATTATGGGAATCGCGTTTGCGGTTGCAGGTGTACCGAGCGCGCTGATGCTTGGCGTGGCAACCGCGGTATTCGGCGTGATCCCACTCCTCGGGCCGCCGATCATTTATATTCCGGTTGGCCTGATGCTGCTCGCCCAGGGCAATAACACTGGAGCCGCAATCGTATTGGCGGCGGGCTTTCTGATCGCTTCACAGGTTGACAATCTCCTCAAACCGTTCCTGATTGGCGGTCGGGTCAACCTGCACCCGCTAGCAATTTTCTTTTCGATTTTGGGCGGAGTGTTTTTGATCGGCCCAATCGGCATCATGGCCGGGCCGATGCTGCTCACGATTTTGCTGGCAATGATCGAGGCGGTTCGAGCTTGGATGTCCGAACCGCCAAATGAGGAAGCTACTTCAGAAGGCTTGTCTGGTCTCGCTGACGCCAGCTCTTGACCTTCAGGGTGTAATAGTTTTTGTCGCCAGGCATAGCCGGGGGCATATTTTGTGGCAGGGTAGGTACCTGGTAGATGTTAGGAACGTTCGTGCCCATGTCGTAGTAGTTCGCGACGAAGGTGCCGGCAATCTGATTCTGCTTGCGGCTCACAATGGTGCCTTGAGCATAGAATGCACCGGCCATGGTTAGCTGCGAAGAACCGCTTCCTGCGGCCAAGAACATGTCCTGCTTGGCAATAAGGCCAACTCGAGCGGTTGTGGGAAAAGTCGTTCCCGGAGCCGGAAGAAAGTTGCCATCGATGCGAATGTTGCTCGTTGAGTAGAACGTTCCGTTCCCCGTATATCGGATCGTGTCTTTGGAGCCAATTTGGATTTCTCCATCTACTTTGATGACTCCATGAATATCCAAAATCCCCGTCACTTTGTTCCAACTGATACTGTTTCCCTGTGCATCAGGGCCAAAGCTAAAGTTCGACGTTGCCATCGTGATCGGTGGAATCACAACTGTCATCGCCCTTTGGTCAAGATAGATTTCTTGGTTCGTGAAGACAGTATTGGTGCCCTTTTCCGTGTACGGTTGGGAGCCGATTCCACTGAGAAGAGGAAAGTCGATGGCCAGGTTGTCCAAGTCGTATCCATTATTTGTGCCGTTGTCGCTGTAAACCTGACTTGCGCCCTGGTTACCCGTCCAACCATCGTTCACATAGGTTCCGTCGACTTTGTTCTTGCTGGTTCCCGCGTCGATTAATCCCAATGTTCCGATGGTTGCGGTGCCGTTGATGCCAATCTGGCCATGCTTTACGCGGACTTCAGCATTCAAAGTTTCAATTCCGCCTGGCTTTGGCGGGGGCGGAACCAGCGCTTCCAAGCCGAGAGGCATTCCGCTGTAATGGTTACCGATGTAGGCGTTACCGGAGAACGATGAGTTAAGGTCGGTTTGGGTCAAGGGCGGATCATAAACGCCGTTGTGGTTCGTGTCGTTGTACGGCTCCGCCAGGTTTCGAACGCCATCACCATTGAGATCTGTATACGGCTCGCCGGGATCCCAAACGCCGTTGTGATTGACGTCTGTGTAAGGTTCAGCCGCATCCCAATTGCCGTTATTGTTCAAGTCGGAATACTCTTCGCCATCACCCAGGATGTGCACCGAACCGCGAACGTCCACGTTTCCGTTGATCGCTTTTCCTGAAGCTCCGGTGCCCGCGAAAACCGCATTGTTCCAAATTCCCACGTTCCGGGCCAGGACGAACATACGCACGCTTCGACCGGTGGAGTTATAGGTCGCGCTCGAGGTAATCCAGGCATAGGTTGCGTCCGCGCTGGGATTGATGGACCCTGTTCCGCCAACCCCCGAAGCCAGCGGATCCAGAACGGAATTCAAGCTGTAATAGGAGTTGACAAAGTTTCCGTTGTTCTGCTCCAGTTCCTTGAAGCCCTGCGACGCGGTCCACTCGAGTCCGGCTTGAGCTGCCTCGAATGCGGTCATGGAATTCGTTTCCCGCTTTGCACGGCCCAGCGTGCCTATAGAGAGCGCGCCGACGCCAAGGCTGGCGGTCAGCAGCACCATCATGATCAAAAGCGCATAAATAGAAACCGAACCACGTGACTTCTTCATTGGGAATTCCTAACGACCGCCGTTGTCTTCATTCGCATATATCGTTGGTCGGTGATCACGTTCTTCTTCGTGATCAGGTTGATCGTGACTGCCCGGTAGCTTCCAATCGAGGTCAATTGGAAGGGGGTATACGCCTGGTTGAATTGAGAAGATCCCACTTGCGGATCGGTTGGCGAGATGGTGTTCATGAGCACTCGCCCGCTAGGCAATTCGACGAGTTTTCCGTTGTCGAAGTTGACGACGAAGGCCCGGGTAACGCCGTCGCTCTGAAGCGGCTCTTTCAGTTCCGATTCACCAGTAACGGGATCGATGGCGCCCATCTTCGGCAAGTTGAAGGTGATGGTCTTGCCGCTATTGGAGATCGATACATTCATCGCCTGCCGCAAGGTGTCACTGATTCTCCGCATGGTGTTGGAGTTCTGGTTCGTCATGTCCACGTCGGTCGTGGTTTTTTGAAATGAACGCATGCCGGTCATCAGCAACGTCGCACTTCCCATGAGCACGGCGGCGAGGATTCCCATACCGGTGGTGAGCTCGACCAGAGTGAAACCGCGATTCTTCATTTGTAACTCCCGATAATCGTGCCGGCGGTTACGGATTTCTGTTTGCCGGTGGTGGACTTCCACTGCAGGGTCGCCACGACTCGGTAGGAGTCGTTAGCCAGCTTGGTTACCGTCATTTGGCCCTTGGCATCGATGAGGGCTTTGGCCGGGCTGTATAAGGTGCCCTCGTCGAGAGGAATGTGGGTGAAGTTGTAAGGCGGGCTAACCGAATCGGCTTCGATCAAATTCATCGCTTTCAGGGTCGTTACATTCAGGTCCTTGGGTTTTAGCAGTTGGACCTGCTCCAGGAGACGAGCCACCATTTGACTGGCTTTGGAGTCATCTTTGGAGATCACCTGGGAACGGTGGGTCACCACGGTGAGCGACAGGTATGAGAGCGTCGCCATGGTGAGGACAAAGGCCCCGATCACGGCATCGAGCAAAATCGAGCCTTGGATTCGCCTCTTTAAACGGATTTTCGCGCGCGTACTCATCAAGGGTTCAGTTCCATATATCGGAACTGATCTTGATTTCCTCCGGTAGAAGCCGGGATTTTATGCAGTTTTTTCTTGGGTGCGGAAGACCATTCGAGCATTTCCCAGGGCGATTTCATCGCCATCCGCCAACTCACTTTCTTCAATTCTCTCGAAGTCGTCCCGAAGTATAAAAGTGCCGTTTGACGAGCCCAGATCTCGGATCTTCCAGGCGCCATCTTCATGAACGATCGTGGCGTGCTTTCGAGAGACATAGTTTCCCTCGGGAAGTTGCCCCAAGTCGACGTCGATCGGCCCCACTGCCGGGTCGAATCGGCCGATAATTGCCGGCGGCTGAAAAACAAAAACGTCGGAAGTCTCCGCCCCGCTTCGTTTGATGGTCAGGGTTGCTTGGGTCGCTTCGCTCGCTTCTTCGCCAGACTCCGAAGTTTCGTCCTCTGCATCTACTGGACTCTCGACTTCTTCCATTTCCGTCGCTACCGTTGTTTGATCGTCCGCCATTGCTTTCCTCGTACGCTTGGCAAAGGATACACAAACATATTGCGTATATGCCATGCGCGTCAACGTTCCGACTGGACGATGCGTGGCTTTGGTTCACCAAGCTGGGATGCGGATATCGGCTTGCAGAGTCACCAGGGCAGTTCCTTCTAAAAGCGTGAGACTTACTTCGGTTCCGGTCGCCTCATTGGAAATGCTGGTCGAGCCTCCTGGTGTGAGGATGGGTCTAGGCTGCCAGCGTAAGCCAGACACGTTCAATCCGGAACAAGGGAGGATTGGCAAGATCGAAACGGTTTGGCCAGGAACTGTAGCTAGATGCATCTCTGAGCAGGGCCTCAGACACCAAGCAAATCCATCTCGCAACACGAGCCGACACTTGTGCTCGAATTTGGAGTAGCTGTGGACGGAGGCAATAACGTGATCGAAGCGATCGCCCTCGATGCCGGTAAGGGACAATTGATTACCGGCGAAGCGGTTTCCCATATAGGCGAGCAATTTGTCGCAGTCGGTGGTTTCCTGATCTTCGTCGTACACCAACACCAGGTTTGCTCGCTCGATCACGGGATCCAGCGAGTCCAAGTCGCCAACGATCGCATCCGGGCGAATTCCTGCCGCCAACAGCCGATTGGCAGCGCCATCGGCCGCAAGTACCACGTCGGCGGACAGAGCCCATTCGGTAAGGATTTGCGGATCAATATCCGTTCCCGCGAGTATCCCCAAGACATTCAAATCGGCCACGCGTGACAGTAAACCCGCTCCGGAAAAATCATCAGTAGACACCAGTGTATAACAATCGATAGTCGAGCCTGCGAAATCTGAAAAGCGTTGAAAATTGTCGGAAATAATGTTTATTAGGGATTATGCAGACCATTCATGGTCGTAAAGAGGATTAACCCGGTGACTATGGATTTGGATTGCCTATTCCTGCTTTCCGCCTCGTGTGTATAATCCGTTTCCCCGGAGGCGCGAAATGCCCCACCTGACAAGCCATGAACGACCAGTACACTCTCGACGATTCCGACGAACTGATCCGACTTCGCCAGGCTTGGAATCATGTAACAAAGAGAGCAAGTGGGGAAATTCCGAGCCAGTCGTTTGAGCGCTTTATCCGACCTCTAAAACCGCTTAGTTTGGGCGTTGATTCGGCTCAGGTTGCGGCACCCGGTAAGTTTGTTCACGAGTGGGTGAGCGCCCGGTGCCTCTCGATGCTGGAATCGTATCTGTCGGATGAAATTGGCCGGACGGTCCGTATCGAGCTGACCTGGGAGGCCCGCGAGAAGCCAACGACTAAGACTCCGGCAGCGGTCGCGGCTCCAATGGTGGAGACAAGCCATTTCCGACCTAACGATCGCTACACCTTCGATTCATTCGTGGTTGGCCAAAGTAATCGGATGGCACATGCTGGCGCGAAAGCCGTCGCGGCCCAACCGGGCGCGCGTTATAACCCTCTCTTTATCTGCGGTCCCAGCGGACTGGGCAAAACCCACTTGCTTCACGCGATCGCTCGCGAGGTCATGGCCACTGCCCCCAAGTACCAGGTCGCCTATATCACCGCGCAGCAATTTGCGGAGGAGTTCGTAGGAGCCTTGCAAAACAACCGCGTCGAGAATTTCCGTCGCGCTCAGCGGAATGTCGGCCTGTGGCTAATCGATGACATTCAATTCATCGCCGGCAAAGACAAGACGCAGGAAGAGGTTTTCCACACTTTCAATCATCTTTATTCGCTGAATAAGCAAATCGTGATTTGTGCCGACCGCGCCCCGCGCGAACTTCAATTGATGGACGAACGGCTTCGATCGCGTTTTGAATCAGGTCTGGTTGCCGATATTCAGATGCCGGACACCGAGACGCGCTGCGCGATTATCCAGAGCAAGGCGGCGCACGACAGCTTGGATCTTGCCCACGACGTAGCGTTCTACCTTGCCGAAAACGTCCCCGGAAACATTCGGCAGTTGGAAGGCGCGCTCACTAGGTTGGCGGTTCAGGCAAGTTTGGAAGAGAAGCCGCTTCTCATGGAATTGGCCCAAGCGATGGTGGAGAAGTACTATCGAGGCACGCTCGAGAAGCCGGACGTTATGGAGATCATTGCGGCGGTCAGCAGCCAATTCGGAATTTCAAAAGAGGATATCAAGGGGATATCGCGGAA
>DATFHI010000314.1:0-14637 GCA_035248525.1 Fimbriimonadaceae bacterium
CATGACGATCGCCGGTTATGCAACCCAGTCGGAGCAAGGGTTCATTTACATCCGTGGTGAATTCATCGATGCTGCGCGAGCCGTACGCCGCGCCATAGACGAAGCGTACAAGGCAGGATTGCTGGGCAAAAATATTCAGGGATCGGGCTTCGACTTCGACCTGGATATCCATTTAGGAGCCGGATCGTATGAGTGCGGCGAAGAGAGCGCTCTGATGTCTTCGCTTATGGGCGAACGTGGAATGCCCAGACTGAAGTTCCCCCACGTTCCGTTGCCGACGATCGCCGGCCTTTGGGATCTACCGACCCTCATCAATAACGTAGAAACCTACGCCTGTGCGCCCTTCATCATGGTTAACGGTGGCGAATGGTACGCCTCACTTGGAGCATCCACAAAGAACTCGCGCGGCACAAAGTTATTTTCTGTCTCCGGCCACGTTAACAAGCCGAGCAACTATGAAATTGAATTTGGCACGCCGCTCAAAGAGCTACTCGACATGGCAGGTGGAGTCAAGGGCGGAAAGTTGAAGGCGTGCGTACCGGGCGGTAGCTCGGTTCCAATTATCACCGCAGAGGACGTCGACCGGGCGATCATCGGCTATGAGGAAATGTCTGAGGTCAAGTCCATGGTTGGATCGGGTGGGTGCATGTTCCTGAACGAGCACACCTGCATCGTCACCTTTATTTGGCGAACCGCCATGTTCTATGCGAATGAGAGTTGCGGAAAATGTACGCCCTGCCGAGAAGGGACCAAATGGATGCTTCAAATCTTAGACCGCATACGACTTGGTAAAGGTCAGCCTGGAGACGCCGAGCTGTTGAAGGAGATCTGCTCCCAGATCGACGGGAGGTCTTTCTGCGGATTAGGCGATGCGGCCGCCTGGCCAGTGGCGGCGGCGCTACGGGTCTTTCCCGAAGAATTTGAGTACTTTATTGCAAATGGGCGCAGTATTGTGGGTTCTGAGCCCAGTTTGGCGATGGTTCCGTAAATAAAGTCCCCTTTTTATTCTTTGTTCGAACGTTGTAAAACAAGTAGCCGTCGTATTTGCTACGCAACTGGTCAGAGTTAGGCTTGCTCGAAATCCCCAAAATTTCTTAAATTGCTAACTTCAATCCAATTGCGATATTGGAGGTAGCTAATCCTTTTGAAAAAAGCATTTACGCTTATTGAACTTCTCGTTGTAATTGCAATCATCGCAATTCTCGCCGCTATTCTTTTCCCTGTCTTTGCTCAGGCAAAAGAAGCCGCCAAGAACTCATCACTTCTCAGCAATCTTAAGCAGGGCGGTACAGCTATCATCATGTATAGCTCCGACTATGACGACCTGATTCCTCCGACAATGGCTTCGCACCCGACCCAGCCGATCGACCTTGGTTGGCAGGATCTGGTTCAGCCCTACATGAAGAACTACGACATCGTCATTAACCCGAAGCGACCTCGACCTGATCTCGCTGGCGCGAATGGAACGTGGCTTCGACTGCAGCACTTCGGTATTCCCGCTCGCGCTGCGACGAACACTGCGGCTTCCGCAGCTTCCGTATTTAGCGGAACTCACAACGGTCTCGCTGTCAAGTACGATGGAGTTGGAGGTTTCGTAAACCTCGATCCTTCTCAGGCAGACTGGCTGAGCCGAACCGTTGCTCCTTCGTTGAGCTTCACTTCGATCCAGGACATCTCGACCACCGCTTTGATTGTAGAAGCAAATAACTTCGACACTTGGTGGTCTTTGACTGGCAGCGTCGACCCGCTTCGATCTTGCATTCGCTGGACACCAGCTGCTGCAAATATCACTGGCGCCAACTACGCATACGCTGGACCGACCACCTCGACCCGAGCAACCAATGGTTTGAACGGATACAACGGCACGACCTCAGGATGCTCCATCCCGCAGGGAATGTCCACCTACGTTCGAACGGATAGCTCGGCGAAGGCCGTGGACTTCCGCGCCAACATGTACAACGGTCAGCCCTCCGCAATCACGGCCGGCACCTACGTCATCAAGGCGTTCAACCCGTCGGGACTGTAAGCATGAAGAGTTTCGCTAAGATCCTCGTACTTGCTGTTATTGCTTCTGCTTTCATCGGATGCTCTGGTGGCGATGCCGCCTCGAATACTCCGGTTAAGACGGATAGCACCCAAGTTCGCTCTGAGCAAACTGGCACAAACACCGTAGAAGCGAAAGAGTAGCTTCGACTTGAGGCCCGTCCTGATCTCTTGGATTGGGACGGGCTTTTTTATTGGTATCCTTTCCATTGATTGCGGCTGTAGCTCAGTGGATAGAGCGCTTCCCTCCGGAGGAAGAAGTCGGAGGTTCGAATCCTCTCAGCCGCGCCATCCATTGATTCTTAATTTGTGAACTCCGCGAACATTTACACTAATTCACGGGCGGCTATACGAAGCCTCTTAGAGCAATGGCAGCGTGCAGTCCTGAGCTCACTTGGCATCACCGTCGGCAGTACGGCAATTATTCTCCTCATTAGCATCGCCACTGGTGTTCAACAAGATGTCTCCCGCCAAGTCAGTGACCTGGGGGTCAATTTGCTCATCGTCCTTCCCGGCCGGATCGATGAGGGATCTATGTTCAATGCGAGCATGATTGGAATCAGTTACTTGTCGGAGGCAGATGCCGATCGAATCGAATCGATTCCCGGAGTAAAGGGAGCGGTCCCTATCTCATTTGTCGGTGGTGGAATCCGGTACAGGGAAAATCGCAGTCCTTCAACGCTCGTGCTTGCTACTGAGCCCGAATGGTTTCAAATGCGCAACATGAAGCTCGCCGAAGGACGACTATTTGATAATTCAGATGTGAATCGGCCGGTTTGTGTAGTTGGAGGTGTAGCCAACAAGAAGCTTTTTCCAAAAGGGGGCGGACTTGGCCGATCCATAGACTATAACGGCGAGCTCTTTCAGGTTTTGGGAATCACCGCGGACGTTGCGGCAGAGAACAGTTTGCTCAGTATGGGGAGCTTTGAAAACGTGATGTACATTCCCCTAACCTACGCTAAAAAGAAGGAGCCAAAGCTTCAAATCAACCGAATCATGGTTCAGGTCGACCCTTCCGTAGAGCCTAAGCGATTGCTTCATTCAGTTGAATTATTGCTGGGAAAACGACTTGACCGGGAGTCTTATTCAGTTCTGACGCAAGAGGACCTGCTGAATCTGGTCTTCAAAATCATGGGGATTCTAACGTGGTTGCTCACGGGTCTGACTTCTATTGCGCTCTTCGTCGGCGGAGTTGGAATCATGACGGTCATGCTCATGTCCGTCAATGAAAGAGCGAAGGAGATAGGCATTCGGAAAACGGTTGGGGCGAGTCGCAAAGACATTTTCCAGCAATTCTTGATGGAGGCGGTTGTTCTCGCCATCGTTGGTGGCGCCACCGGTCTCTTGTTGAGTTATGTTGCTTGCGTTGCTTTGGTCTGGTGGACTCCGATAAAGCCACTAATGACATTGCAAATCGTTGCTTTATCGTTTACCGTCTGCCTTTCGGTTGGAGCGGGATTTGGACTTTTGCCCGCGATGAGAGCGGCGTCAAAGCACCCAGTTGAAGCAATTCGCCACGAGTAATGGCGTCGTGCTAGGCATTGCATAAGCATGGCAATATGCTTCTGGCGGTTTCATCGAAACGCCAATTTCTTGCGGTAATCCTCGAAAATTTGACAACTTTGTCGGCTTTTTCGCCCGAAGTTTGGAATTTTAGCCCTACACGTATTAAGATATGCGTGAAATCAATTAGAGCGGGACTTTTTCCTGCTCGATCATTTAGCCGAGGTGTTTGTTAAAATGCGAAGAGCCTTCACGCTCATCGAATTGTTAGTCGTAATCGCGATCATCGCGATTCTAGCCGCAATCTTGTTCCCGGTCTTTGCCCAGGCAAAGGAATCGGCCAAGGCGACCCAAGTTCTCGCCCAGATGAAGCAGATCGGAACCGCCATGTATATGTATGGCGCTGACTACGACGATAATTTCATCAAGTGGTATACCAGAACCAACTTGCCATCCAACGGTTATTACCGAGATGACCTTCTCAGCTGGCCCATTGCCATTAATCCATACATCAAGAATGGTTTGCCGGATCGAAACAACCCACTGGTCGCTACGGGTGGCCGCGTTCCTCCCACGGGTCTTATGAACAGCCCGCTATGGGACGAGAAAAAGTGGGAAGCCGGCGCCGACAAGGCGGACTGCGATGGTAACGGCTCTCCCGGTAGTGGACTTGGTTCTGCCTGGACGCCTGTACGCTGGATCCATTCCCATTATGGAATCGGCTTTGGAGCTGAGTACGGTTCTGGAACCCAAGCTGACCCGCTTGGCGCCATGGCAGGTAGCGCTGGTAGTACCGGCCCAACCATGAGCATGACCGCTCCCGCCCGAATCGGCGAGACGATCATCATATCAGATGGCTTCACTGGCGTTCTTAATGGCGGTGGTTTCGGCACGACCATGGGATGCGAATCCTCCAACATGTACAAGGGTGGCGGCAATGCCATCTTCACCGACTCTCACGCTAAGTTCATCAAAGGTAATAGCGAGCGATACCTTATGCAGAACTCGGCCGGTCTGTGGGTGCGCAAGTACCACTACGTTAAGGAGTAGTCCTTCAGCTAATAGCACCAGCGGCACTCCTAGCCGCTGGTGCTAACTTTTATAGCTGATCGCCAATCACAGCAAAATCCGATATGAAGCCTGAAAATAAACGAATAGCCGTAATGGGTGGAGTGGCGGCGGTAATCGCAATCGCCGGCGGAATCTACTTAGTTTTAAACCGAGAAGACGATTCAATTCCTGAAGTAACGAAGGGAATTTACTACACTGGGCCGATGAAGTCGAAAGGCGGAAGCGGAAACTACGGGACGATCGATGGTCAAACCATGGATCCGGATCAAGGAAAAGCAGCAGCCGCCGAATGGCTAAAACAGCATCCTGAGCTCGACAAGGGAGGCCCTGGTGCAGCTGCTCCTGTAAATGCAGGAGCAAATACAAAACAGGGTGAAGTCAAATAGCAAACATGAAAAATAATTTCAAATCAACCGTCTTGTGGCTTCTCGTCCTCGGTCTTTGTGTTCCATTTTTGGCAGCGATCGCCGGATGTGGAAGTTCTGACAACGATCCCCCCAACGATCCTTCCTACTACAAGGGAGAAATGAAGGGTAAAGGCTCGCCGACTACTGCTGGTGGCGGCGCTGCTCCCAACCCGACTGGCTAGGAAGAGAAAAAGGTTGGGGCACCTTTAAGGTGCCCCAATTTTTTTGTCTCAGCTTAGTCGAGACACAAAGTCGCCGACCGTCATTTCACCCAGATCGCCGTCTTCCCTTGAACGCACCCCGACCGTCCCAGTCTCTAGCCCGCGATCACCGAGGATCAGCATGTACGGCACCTTCTGCAATTGGGCGTCGCGGATCTTCTTTCCAAGAGTCTCGCGGCGCTCATCCACCGACACGCGCAAATTGCGCGAGTCGAAAAGGGACTCTCTGAGCCTCGACGCTATTTCGTTGGCCGGATCATTGTGGCGATCAGCAATGGCCAAAACTGCAATCTGCACGGGCGCCATCCAGAACGGAAATGCACCGGCATACTGCTCGGTGATTAAGCCAATCATTCGCTCGAGCGAACCGAACGGTGCGCGATGGATCATGATCGGCCGATGCGGTTTGCTATCTTCGCCGATGTACTCCAGCTCGAAGCGTTCGGGCAAATTGTAATCGACCTGGACCGTGCCCATTTGCCATTCTCGCCCCAAGGCATCCCGAATAATTACGTCTAGCTTCGGACCGTAAAAGGCCGCGTCGCCTTCGGAAATGAAGTACTCGATGCCTTTGGACTTACACGCGTTCTCAATAGCGGATGTGGCTGCCGTCCAGTTGTCATCATGCCCAACATATTTATCGGACTTGGGATCCTTGGTGCCAAGTCGTAGCTTCACGTCGTTCAAGCCCAGCTTCTGCCAAACTGCCTGCATCAAGTCCACCACCCCCAGGAACTCATCCTGCAGTTGGTCTGGAGTCACAAACAGGTGCGCATCATCTTGCGTAAACCCTCGAGCGCGCAAAATACCCGTGACTTCCCCACTCTGCTCGTAGCGGTGGACCGTTCCAAACTCGGCGTATCGAATCGGGAGGTCTCGGTACGAGCGCATCTGGGAGGCATAAATCTCGATGTGGAACGGACAGTTCATCGGCTTGAGGATGTACGTCTCCTTCTCCTCATCCTCCATGAACGGGAACATCTTGTCCTTGTAAGTGATGATGTGTCCGCTCTTCTCATACAGCCGGATGTTGCCGATATGGGGGGTTACGACCGGCTCATATCCACGCGCCAACTGCTCTTTCTTCATGAAGTCGATTAGCGTGTCGCGCAAAATCGCGCCCTTCGGAAGCCATAGTGGAAGGCCCGTTCCCACCCTCGGACTGAACATAAAGAGGCCAAGCTCCTTTCCCAGCTTCCGATGGTCTCGCTTTGCCGCCTCTTCCAACATGTGCAGATAGGCTTCCAACTCTTCCGCCGTTTCAAATGCCGTTCCGTAGATTCGAGTCAGCTGCTTGTTCTTGACGTCCCCGCGCCAATATGCACCGGCCAGATTCATCAGCTTGAAGTGCTTAATCTCCTTCGTTGAATCCACGTGGGGTCCGCGACAAAGATCCAAGAACCGGTGAAGCGTTCCTTCCCGATCCGTGCGCTGCTGATCGTAAAAGCTGATCGTTTCGCCTTCGGGAATTGCATCTAGAAGCTGCAATTTGTACTCCGCGACGTTCGTACCCATGCTGGGGATGGAATCGTCGAGGATTAGCCGACGCGCTTCGTCGCGCGAAACTTCCATGCGCTCGATTCGCTCATCGAGTTTGGACAGCTCTTTCATACGCTTCTCGATTTTCGCCAAATCCTCTTCTTTCAGGGGCTCAGGAAAATCGATATCGTAGTAGAAGCCGTTCTCGATGGGTGGACCGATGGAAAGCTTTGCGCCTGGGTAAAGCTCAGTTACCGCTTGGGCCATTAGGTGGGCCGCAGAGTGGCGCAGACGATAAAGGTAGGACTGTTCGTAAGGTTGATTCATGTTGCATCCTTCCCTGACCAAGGGATTGAGTTGTCAAGATGGATTATATCAGGTGCAAAGAGAGGATATTAGCTTCCAGCGTTGAGGGCTTCGAGGTCTCGAGTCAACGCCCCCAATGCTTTAAGTTCGTGTATGTTGCGTCTGGTGATATCCATTAACTTCGATTCCCCTACCTCAGTTAAGGAAACTCGAACCACGCGTCCGTCTTCCGGATCGCGGGATCGCATCAGCAAACCCAACGCCTCGCACCGATCGACCAAGCCAACGACGGCGTTGTGCCGGATCTGCATAGCATCGGCAATTTCAGTCAGGGACGCCCAGTCCCGACTCGGGTCGCGCCGCACGGCAAGAATAGCCTGATGCTGTTGGGGTGTGAGGCCAAATTCTCGCGCAGTCTTTTCTGTGAAGTGTAAAAATCGTCGGAGAGCACGGCGAAAATCCGCCAGTGCAGCCAAATCGTCTCGCCCAATGAATCCATCCTTCCGTGCCATTTCCTTCATTCTTGCATGTGACATGGGTCTAAAAGTCCCTTAGTCCATATTGTATATCATATCCTGATATACTTTTACCCTGAATGAGCACTATCTCGGCCCCTAGCGCCCCTTATGAATTGGGAGATTTCACCACCGATCGAAGCGTCATCAAACTTTCTTTCCTCGCGATGTTCATCGGCGCCGTCAGCGCCTTCGTAGCCTACGCGCTGCTGTGGCTGATCAACGTTTTTACCAACCTGGCCTACTTTGGACGTTTTTCCAGCGTCAGCGCATCTCCTTCGGACGTCCACATAACTCCGGCCCACGCCTTAATTCCGGTGGTTGGAGGATTGATCATCGGGCTGATGGCACGCTACGGCTCAGAGAAGATTCGGGGCCATGGAATTCCCGAGGCGCTGGAAGCGATCTTGATCGGCAAGAGCAATATTGAACCCAAAGTCGCCGCGCTCAAGCCGCTTTCCTCGGCTATCTCTATCGGGACAGGCGGTCCGTTTGGAGCCGAGGGCCCGATCATCATGACCGGGGGCGCCGTTGGATCACTCATCGCGCAAGGCATTCACCTCAGTTCCGCCGAACGTAAAACGCTTTTGGTTGCGGGGGCGGCAGGAGGCATGGCGGCCGTCTTCTCCACCCCAATTGCGGCTGTCTTGCTTGCGGTCGAGCTTCTACTATTTGAATGGAAGCCGAGGAGCCTGATCCCGGTTGCCGTTGCTGCAACCGTAGCCGCGGCAGTTCGGGTGCCGCTACTTGGCGCCGGCCCAATTTTTCCCGTTACTCCGCACGCTGCACCCGGTGGCGAAGCGCTACTGTTTGCCGCGATAGTTGGCTTGATTGCCGGTTTTGGCTCGGGAGCGTTGACTTCTCTTGTGTACTGGGCAGAAGACCTCTTCCCCAAGATCAAGGTTCACTGGATGTGGTGGCCTGCAATTGGCGGGTTGATTATCGGCTTGGGCGGATTGCTCGACCCTAGAATTTTGGGGGTCGGATATGACTTGATCCATTCGCTACTAAACGGACAAATCCTCGGGATGGCTGCATTGGGCCTGCTCGTCGGCAAGGCATTGGTTTGGAGCATGGCTCTAGGGTCCGGAACTTCAGGCGGCGTGCTCGCTCCCTTGCTGATGATGGGCGGCGCCATTGGCGCTGCGCTCGGACAGTTCATCCCCGTTGGAACTCCTGGACTCTGGGCCATGGTTGGTATGTCGGCGATGATGGGCGGAACCATGCGTGCGCCATTCACCGCCGTGTTATTCACGTTTGAACTGACGCACGACATCAATGCTCTTCCGGCCTTGCTCATTGCCGGAATTGCGGCCGAGGGGGTTACCGTCTTGTGGCTAAAACGTTCGATCCTCACCGAAAAGCTCGCACGTCGGGGTCAACACTTAACTCGGGAATACGTGGTCGATCCCTTTGAACTGCATACGGTTTCGGAAGTGATGCTTCGCGATGTTCCGACCATTCAGGCAAATGTCCCGGTCTCAGAGCTCGGCAAGCCGAGTTTCCAATATGCGCATTGGTTCGCAAGCAGGCGGGCGATCTGCATCGTCGACGCGTCTAATCGCCTCGCCGGGATCGTGACCCAATTGGATTTGTTGCGAGCCGCAGAAAATCCCGAGCCGCTCACTGTAACTGAAGCAGGAACTCGCGATTTAGTCGTTGTGGGTGAAAATGAACCCCTGAGCCGGGCGGTTATGCTCATGTTGCGGCACAACGTGAGCCACCTGCCCGTCGTGAGCGACGACGACCGTGAGCGGCTGATCGGATTCATCGACCGCACCAGCGTCATGGACACCCGTCTCAAGTGGTACGACGAAGAGCACTCGCGGGAAATCCACCGTCCGCTTACTGGGCCATTTCCCCGGTGGAGGGCCACCGCGCCGCCGCGCTAGTCGCAGCGCCAATACCAAGTGTCGTCGTATGCCACGCCCGTTCCGGTTTGCTCACCCGAACGGTGGCCCTGCGGGTCGACGATCGTTTGGTCGAATTGGCCAGGGCCGTTGATGTGTTTGGCGTGCCCGTCCGCGAAGACCATCGAACCGCCGCTTGGATCCCAATTTTTGAAGTAGCCACAGTCGTAACCGTATCGGGTGCAATCGGGATCGGTCTTCTTCTCGAAGAAACCGAACATCTCCAACCGAATGATTCGAGTTTCGGCGGGGAATTCCATCATCGTCTCCACGACTTGAGAACTCGTGGTTTTGAAGTCGTTATTGGATGAGGACTCGTTGGCGGCGACGGTGAAATTGCACTTGCCGAAACGATACGAACTGCCGTAAGAGAGCCAGTAAGAGTCCTTTCCGAATGCCTGGCTACCGGACTCGAATGGATCGCTCAGAAACGGTCCACCACTGTCCAACGGACTCTTGAAAATCTCCTGATCCTTGGTATAGGGGAGCAGCAAGACTTCGGTGCCGTGGTGGGCTGGCGGGTTATAAATCTCGGGCCGGCTGTTGTAGGCGTAGAAGATCGGCATAGTGTCGTCGTAGTCGGTCAAATACAGTTTCACCGCCAAGCCGATCTGCTTGGTATTGCTCAAGTCGACCGTCTTTTTCGCCGCAAATTTGGCTTGCGCGAATACGGGGAAAAGGATTGCGGCCAGGATCGCGATAATAGCGATCACGACCAGGAGTTCGATCAGCGTGAACGCCGTAATTTTGGATTGGAATCGTTTCAAAAGTTGCCTCCGAGTTTTTCAACCGAGCCACCATTCGCTGATTGCGAAGGAGGCTCCCATTCGGAGGCCGGCTTCCACAATCCCTACACCGGTACTAACCGGATCAGGTTCTTGGGGTCGTCGCCATCCCAGGCGACCTCTCAGCCGTATCGGCTCCCCCTGCGGGCGGATCTCTACCTAGTTATACGCTATTTGGGTGGCGGAATGAGAAGCCCAGAAAATCGATTACTCAACTACAGCCCCAAATTTACGGGTCCGAGATTGGTAAGTGCCCACCGCATGCAGTAGTTCGTCGGCGTCGAATTCTGGCCAAGGTTTCTCGGTAACGAACAGCTCCGTGTAAGCCGACTGCCAGATTAAGAAATTGCTCCAACGCATCTCTCCGGCGGTACGGATCATCAGATCGGGCTCAGGGGTTTCTGGATTGTACAGCCGCTCGGCAATCGCCTCTTCGGTAATGTCATTCGCCTTGACGCCATCCTCGACCAGGCACTTGACGGCATCCACAATCTCGGCTCTCCCTCCGTAGTTCACCGCCAGAGTAAACGTGATTCCGGTATTGCCTTTGGTGGTTTCCACGCCGTCCAGAAGCGCCTGCTTAAGGGAGGAGGGGAGTTCATCCAACCTGCCCGCTACTTGAACACGGACATTGTTCCGGTGCATCGTGCGGAGTTCGTCGCGAGCCGCGCGCTCGATCAAGCTCATCAAGCCTGAGACCTCCTCCTGGGGACGGCGCCAGTTCTCGGCCGAAAACGCGTAAACGGTTAGATACCGGATGCCGAGTTCGCTTGCATTCAGTAAGACTCCGCGCAAGGTTTTGTAACCTTCCCGGTGGCCGATGAGACGTTGGAGACCCTTTCGGCGGGCCCAGCGTCCATTGCCGTCCATGATCACCGCAATGTGGGTGGGAAGCGCTGCAAGGTCGATTCCAAGCGTTTGCGCCTGCTTCTGGATCTTGTTCGTGGATTCTACGCTCGGGCCTTGCGACATAAGAAGCGGTGGAGGTGGGAAGCCAACTAGACGGTCATCAACTCGGCCTCTTTCTTCTTACCGACTTCATCCGCCTGATGCACGTATGTATCCGTCAGCTTTTGGACCTTCGCCTCGTTTCCCTTGACCTCGTCCTCGGTGATTTCCTTCTTCTTTTCCAGTCCCTTCAGATGCTCGATCGCGTCTCGCCGAACATTGCGGATTGCAACTCGCGCTTGTTCGGTGCGAGCATGGACCTGTTTGACCATCTCCTTGCGACGCTCTTCGGTCATCTGCGGGAAATTCAGGCGGATTCCGCCACCGTCGTTGACCGGGCTGATTCCCAGGTCACTCTTCATAATCGCCCGCTCGATCGCCGGGATCATGGACTTGTCATACGGTTGAATGTAAAGCTGTCGGGGTTCCGGAACGCTTATGTTTGCGACCTGGTTAACCGGCGTATCCGTTCCGTAATAATCCACATGGACCCGCTCGAGAACCGACGTCGTGGCCCGCCCGGTGCGATAGGTTCCGAAGTCGTGCGACATGGAATCGATCGCGGCTTTCATGCGATGCTCCGCATCCTGCAAAATCTGATGAACTGACATTTACTCTCCTCCGACGAGAGTGCCCTCGTTCATGCCTTGAACGGCATGAACCAAAGCGCCCGGTTTGTTGAAGTCTAACACGATGACGGGAAGTCGATGTTCGCGGCACATGGTGAACGCCGTTTGATCCATAACCGCCAACCGCTTTCCAATCGCCTCTGAATACTCGAGCGTCTCGTAGCGAACCGCATCCGCGAACCGCTTGGGATCCTTGTCGTAGATGCCATCCACCTTGGTCGCCTTGATCAGAATTTCGGCGTCGATTTCCAAGGCGCGTAGAACGGCGGCAGTATCCGTGGTGAAATAGGGGTTGCCGGTTCCGGCGGCGAAAACCACCACTCTTCCCTTCTCCAAGTGCCGAATGGCGCGTCGCCGAATAAAGCTCTCCGCCACTTGGGAGATCGAGATCGCGCTCTGTACGCGGACCGGCACTCCGGCCTTTTCGATTGCGGATTGGAGGCCGAGGGAGTTCATAAGGGTGCCCAGCATCCCCATCTGGTCCGCAACGGAGCGGTCGATCCCGCCTTCAGCGGAAAAGGTCTCTCCCCGCACGAAGTTTCCGCCCCCGACGACAACGGCGATTTGAGTGTTGAGATGGTGGAGTTCGGCGATCTCTTGAGCGATGTAGTTAAGAATCTGGGGGCTGAGTCCAAAGCCCTCACCGCCCGCCAAAGCCTCTCCGCTCAATTTAAGTAAGATGCGACGGTACGACTTTCGCTCGATCATTCCAAGGCGGGAGAGTACCCTTTCGAGCGAACCTTTTCCCCTTCTCCGGAGTCAAACTCCTCATGATTCGAAACGCAATCTTTGCTACCCTGACCTTGGCGCTTGCGAGCGTAAGCCAGGCACAGACGCTAAGCGCCTCTGAACTCGAGGTGGACCAGGCGTTCAAGAATCTGCGAAATTCTCCGAAGGCGCTGTTTCGCATGATTGGGGCGGAGTATTTCGGATCTACTACAACCCCAATCGCTTCCGACCTGTTTTGGGACCGGCCTTCGCTATCCACCGCGCAGGATATGCGGATCGAATTGATCGAAGCCCGGAATGGATTGCAGACCCATCGAATCGTTGCCGACGGCCGGCATGTCTGGTGGACGGATTTATTGAAGAATACATATTCGGTCGCCCGATACGGCTCCTACACCGCCGCAAAGCCTGCCGATTATGAGCAAAACGGGCTCCAATCGCTCAACGTTTTCAGCAGTTCCCAGAGCGCGTTGATTTCAAGAATGGCGCGCGAAGTGTGGGGCGGAGTTGGGGCGCAATATCGACCTTGGATTCCACCATCGACGGCGCGGTCCGAGTTCACCGTTGCCGGCGGCGCCGCCTACACGGACCCCGTTGTAGCGACGCGCACCTACACCTCAACCCCCACAAAGGCTTTCCACATCTACTGGAATGTGAAGGGGGGAGTTGCGGTCCGCTCGTTGACCTTTGAACTCGATCAAGACTCCGCGGGGGCCTGGAACCTCACTGCGATTTACTATTCAGACCGGACCAACGTGGGCCCGACAGCTCGGTTAGTGGACTGGAAAACGGATGTTTTCACTACCAGCCTTCCCACTGTGGGCAACTTCACTTATGCCCCACCTGCAGGAGCGAGAGCGGTTGCTGGTCCGAGGCCGAACGGCTCCGGGTAACCTCGATATCACTGCCCAGGGACTCTGATCTTGCCCAGGTACCCTCTTTCGAATGGCCCAAATGGCCGCCTCCCCTCCTGATGAGATATCGGATTCGCACGAGCGTCCAGCAGTAATTGTCTGGGCGCTCGCTTGGCCTGCCGTTGCCCTGAACTCACTCCAAGTTATAAACACCCTCTTGGACCGATTCTTCATTGGACATTTGGCGCAATCTTCGTTCACCGCCCTAGGGGGAGCGCTTAGTGTCACCTTTCTCACATTTTCGGTGGCAATGTCCCTTTCGACCGGGGCAACGGCGATCGTCGCTCGATCTTTTGGCGCAGGCAATCAGGAGGAATATCGAGAAGCAAGTCGACAAGCCTTTGGCTTAGCCTGGATGAGCGGGCTCGTAGTGGGGGGTCTTACCGTTGCGCTGGCGGGAGTCTTATCGCATGTCATGCTGCCCGCGCAGGACCGCGAGGCGGTTCGACTTATGGCCGCCTACCTCGCCGCATTTGGACTTGGGCTCCCGGCGATATTCATCATCCAGACTCTGGCCGGCTCCCTGAGGGGAATTGGCGACACCAAGAGCCCGATGGTGATTTCGGGGATTCAAATTCTCCTCCACATCGTTCTAAATGTGTTCTGTATCTTCCCAACTCGAACTTGGAATGGGATTACGCTCCCGGGTTTGGGGCTTGGAGTAGTAGGAGCGGCGACCGCATTAACCATCAGCGCCTGGGTGTCGGCAATCGCTTACTCAATCTACTGCGGTCGAACTCCACTTGGACAAGCGGCTTCTTTTCACATCCCAGCCGCCGACTGGACACGCCGAATTCTGCGCATCGCGATTCCGGCGGCGACGATGGCGGTGCTCCGAGTGCTGTCGTTGGGAGCGTTCAGTTTCATGCTGAAGTTCATTCCGAATAGCAGCGTGGCAATCGCAACTCTCCCGGTGGCATTCGGCATCGAGTCGATCATGTTCATGCCTTCGTTTGGACTCGCGATGGCCGCCAGCGCGCTGGTCGGCCAAAGCCTGGGAATGAAGAATCCTCGACGGGCGGAGCGCCTGGGTTGGATCGCTTCGCACCACGGCGCTTTGGTCACACTCTGCTTGTCAGTTCCGATCTTCATCTTTGCCCCCCAAATTGGCTCAGTTCTCCTCGAAGGCAAACCCGAACTGGTCGCCGAAGTCGTCAGGTTCCTTCGACTCCTTTGT
>DATFHI010000315.1:0-5550 GCA_035248525.1 Fimbriimonadaceae bacterium
TGAGTCGATAAAGGTCTTTCCAACGCTCTTGGCGCGATTGAAAGCACTGAGGGCTCGCTGGCTTTGGGCGAGCCGCTTCATCGCTGCGTCCGCGATTTTCGCCTGCTCCACCAGTGCCAAGGACTCCTCGATTTCCCCAAACAGATCCCCGGAACCACCGGTTCGATCAACCATTGGTGCGGACTTTGCCCGCTCCCCGAGGAAAGCGCCCTGATTCCGCGTTTCAAGGTCGCTGGCAGCGGCTAACCGCATTACCGCCGCTTGCCTCTTGGGGTCGAGACCCGCATCGGCTATTCCGGCCGCTACGGACTCCGGGACAGACCCCTCTTCCACGAGTCTCAGTGAGTCGGGATCTAACTGCAACAGGCTGATTGCGTCCCTAGCAACGCCGGAGCGCGTGTTCAGCCCATATTCTTTAAGCTTCTCCATTGGTGCGCCCAGGTCTCGCAAGACCGTGGCCGCATCGATTGCAGTTCCCTTCCCGTCGCGCATGTTTTGCAACGCGCCCAATGCCCGAGCGGTCTTAAAGTCGATGCCGTCCGATTCTCGAAACACCCTGACCGGAACATCTGCCTCGCCTGTCCTTATTGCAAGCTCGCGTCGATGATGTCCGTTCATCACCCATCGCTTGCCATCCATTGTTTCCCAGACCGTCAGGGGACCAGCCGTTGCCTGGTCGTACTTCTTCACGCCCTTTAGCTCGTCTGTAACCGCGTTAGCAGGATCGACAACGCCCACTTTCTTGTATTGCAGCCCAGGCATCACCCCTATTTCCTGCGGAGGTATTCGGCTTTCCTCGAACGTGTGACCTTCCGAACTGAACTGGGTTTGGCGGGGCTTCGTTACTATGGGTTCCGGTTTAGGAGATTGAGGAGCAGGCACGCTATCCGCCTTTCTCGGAGGCTGCGATTCCGCTTCGATTGACTTCTTTAGTAACTCAGGTGCTATCTTAAGGGATTTGGAGCCTTCAGCAATAGCTTCGTTGGCCCCACCCTCCTTGGCTTTAGACCAAAACCGCTCGATCCCCTCAGCAATGCGTCCGGCGGCCGCTTGTCGAGCTTTGTATGCAAGAGGGTGTTGGACTGCCTTGGCGAACCCGTGGCCCAACATTGCCGCGTTTAGCATCCGAACGATTCTTTCTTCGAATCCAATTCCCGGTTCCCAAAATGCAGTGCCCTGCACCATCTGCTTGCCGAAGTCCTGGATTGGCTTTGTGCTTTCCTTTTCGATTGCAGAACCAACGGTGCCAGTAACGTCTCCCAGTAAGTGCGCCTGCCCAATTCCGGGCATCAAGTACTGGAACATAACCGCGCCTGGACTTGTCTTTGCACGCTCATGAACGGCACTAGCTAGTTCCGCTTCAGTTAACTTTGATGTTGCCGGCAATCTTGAACCCGGAACCGACATTGCGGCTGCAATATATGCATTCGGGACATCCGTTGCAAGTGCCTTGACTCCTTTGGCTAACAAGAAGATTGGGTGCTCGTTGATGATGTTATGAAGTTGGTTGGACCCTTCTTTCTTTTTTTCTAGGAATCGCCGCCGACCCCTTTCTGAGGGAGTTTCAATATTCTCATTACCCCTTTCATAGAACTCTTGCTCTACTTGCTCAGGAGGTTTTGATCCCTCAAATCGAACAGGCTTTCCAAATCGCTTCTGGACTTGTCTTTGCGCTGCATCCAAGCTGATGTATTGGTCCGAGCCTTTGAGTCGTACGTGGGGCAGATTTAAGTCGATAGAACGCTGGAGGTCTTCGCGAGTAAATCCAAAGTCAGCCCACGGATCTTTGGGATGGACGGTTATTGCCCGCCTTGCTTCCGGAGATACTCTTGCCGCAAGTTCCAAAGCGGACCTTGCTGAACTCGCGGGAAGTGCGTCCGCGATGGTCGGCAATTGCTTCTGCCGAAGTGCAGCCGGGATAAGGTTGGGATTCGCCTTTCCTTTCAGAGCAAGTCTGGCGGTTTCCGCCTTTGCCCCTTCGAAAGACGCACGAAACTTTGCTTCTTCCTCATATGGGTTGGAAGTCGCTTTTGGCTTTGATCCGACAGATTCCGCCGCCAGGATGTAAGGATTCTTTTCGGACATTAGAGTCGGACTCCAGTGCGTTTGAAGAAAGCGTCCCTGATTGCTTTGCGTTGCGCTTCTTGGCCCTTGGCACTAAACTTCGCCAGTGCCGCTTTCGCCATTGCCCGCTCACTATCGATGTTGATCTTTTGTTTGGAGGTCTGAGGGGATGGCTTAGCTTTGCTTTGATACCAGTGCTCGTTTTGCGCCCCGAACCCCGGGCCCGACCTTCCCGAAGGAGCAGGTCTCTGCACTTGCGCAGGGTCGATGGTGACTGGCGCGTAACCGGAAAGCGCAGCCGATCCACCTGACTTATCAAATGTGCCGGGCAGCGTGTCGGAAGGCGCTCGCTTCAGATATTCCTTTAGGACCGCTCGGTTTTGTTCGATGGACTTGCCTTGTTGATCGATACCAGCCCGCTTTGCCGCGTTCTGCTGAAGCGCGATGTCTATCTGCTGAAGTGCTTGAGACCTAGAAATCGTGGGAGGGAGCGCAAACATTCCGGCTCTAATCGCGTTTTGTCGCTCCTTTAGGTTCCGGTACTCCGTTTCCAAAGACACTTTTAGCCCCCGCATCTTGGGGAGGTCCCTTGCGGCATCTGCAAGCAACTTTGCCGCTTGCCTTCGATCCTTAACCAACGAAAGATCAAAGCGCGCATCTGCCAACTCCATTCCCTGGCGCAGCTTCGCCATCTGCAATTCCTTAGCTTCGATGGATCTCGCAAGGCTTGGGCCAAGGTATCGAGCGCGAATGGCTGCCAATTCTGCGTCGCTCTCCGCCTTGGCGATCTTGGCCTCGCGAATACCGTCAACTGTTTGTGTATCTGCTTGTATCTTTTTTGTGGCGGCCTCGTCCCTCGATTCCCGTGGAGAGAGCTCTGCGAGCGACTTAGATACTTCGACAGGATCAACTCCGAATGAGTCGAGCAATTCGGGATGCTTCCGCCCAATTCCCAGGAGCATTAAGCCGGCCGTAACCCTTGCTGCAGGCACTCCGTTGGACCGAAGCGTAGTCAGCAATTGAGGGACCATCTTTGCCGCAAGGTTGCGGTTATCTGCGGCGATAAGGCCAGCAACGATTTGCCCTTCTTCCTCGTGACTTGGAGCAAGTTCTGGAACCCCCGCCCGATCTGCAACGGTCCTGAGTCGTGCTAGGAAAGCCGATGCGGTTCCGCTGGACATCCGATCCAAGTCGGTCATGAGGGAACGAGCTAGATCGAGGTACTTCATCCGCTCCTGGTCTTGCCTGGAAACGGTTGCTTGGCTCATGGAGGCTTGCTGTCGCAAGTTCTGCCCCTCTTGTTGCAAGACGCGTTGACTCTGCTCACGCATGGCAAGGGCATAATTCGTCTCTTGATCGGCTTTTGCGGCCTTCCCTCCCAAATAACCCTGGACCCATTGCCCTGCGAGGTCTGCGCCGCGACGGCCACCGAGAAGGGCAGCGAGTAACGCCCCGCCACCGCCGATGATCGCGTCTTGGGTTCTAAATGCTGGGATTACCGGTTTAGGAATCGGTACTGACTGAGCCTGGATATCCTTTTGAGCGGCTAAGTTCAGTAGCTGGAGCAAGGAGTCGTGCTCGCTTGATTGATTGCCCACGGGTTGGCTCTGAATCTCGCTAGTCGTCTCTGGCAGGCCTGCGTCTAGGGGCCACTTAATTGGCGTCATGGAGCCGAAGCCGTAGGACACGGGCAATTGAGGAAAGGGTGAGTTGGTTGCGAGTTGCAGGGGATCGTTTGGGTCGAACATCGTGGCTACCTACAACTTAGGTCGCCACCCAATCTGAAACCGTGTACAAATTTCTACTTAATCGGATATTTGTTTTCGATTACCAGCGTCATTGTCGTGCCACTGTTAAGCTTTACTTCTACCCACAGCCTGTCTCCCGAAAATCCACGTAGTTTCGTTCGAATGTCGTCCCAGCTTACGACGGGCTCGATCTTCCCACCTTCCTCCAGACTGATCCCAGTTATGTACCGAATTCCATCAAGCCTGGATGTGGGTTCACGCCACTTAATGCGAGGTAGATACGGATTCGATTCGTCCGGCTCTACTCCATCGAGAAGCAGCTCTCTTTGATCTGTAACTGGTGGTGATTCGGCTATAGGTGGCTTTGCTACGGGCGATTCGGGCGAAGCGATTCCCATCGGAGCTGACTCTCGCGGCACAACCCATGCAAAAACACTGACGTCAAATACTTGGATGGCTTTTGAGGGGACGTAGCCGAACTTACCGTTCTGCAGGAGAACCTTTAACCATTCTTTGCTTGAGTACTTTTGAACAACCAGATATTCGTATTCTTTGACTCGGTAGTAAACGCGGGATGTCGGGCTAGCAGATGCGTAGATTGAAGTTCTTCCTGTAGCCCTCCCTAAGACTCCAATATTCTTTTTGACCGCTCGCGCATCAGCTTTCGACCCCACCAACGTTTGTTTGGATTTAACCAATAAGAGGACGTTTTGGGCTGCATCCAAACTCAACCGCAAATCGTATGCGCTGACGGCAAAATTCACGTTCTGGCCTTCAGAAATGGTCCCCTTGGCCATGCCGATAACTCGGCCGCGCTCATCAAGAACAGGAGAACCGGAACTGCCAGGGCTTATTGGCGCAGAGATTTGCACCAGGTTCACGTAACCCAGCTTTCGGACGCCACCAACTATCCCCTCCGTTATCGTTCGATCAAGAAATCCCAGTGGGTTGCCGATCACAAACACCTTGGAACCAGGTCCCGGCGCTGAGCCCGAGTTTAAGGCAAGAGCTTTGGAGAGTTTCCTGGTCAATCGCAACACCGAAACATCCCGTTGTCGATCTTGGTAGACCACCATCGCCGTTTGACTGGAGCTGCCACTTATAACTCGCACAAGGCCAGCCCCTCGGCTTACGTGTTCGCACGTCAGCACCAAATCGCCGGAACCTACAACGAAACCTGACCCGATCGATTCCTCTGACTCAATCTTAACTACCGATGCTTTGGCTTGTTTGTAGATAGAAGCCGCATCATTCGCGGAAGGAGGACTGGCTGCAAGAACGACTCCAAGGACCAAAGAAAGCACATTTCATCTTATCCCCAAGTCATCTCAACGTCCAAATCCGGGAAGCATCGGCGGAGTTTGCTCCGGACCCGGCGACGGACGGATCGCACTGTGGAAGGCTCGACGCCTAAGCTAATTGCGCTGATGGAATCCGGGAGCCCCTGAATCAGGTCCCAAAGAACAGAAATCTCCTGGGCGGAGAACAAACCAGCAACGGCCATCTCTTGAACGCGGTCGAGCAATTGGTCGGCGAACAATTGCCTCCTAATGGACTCATCGAACGAGGAAGTATGTCGGTCAGCGTCAGCAATGACTAATTGCTGCTTACCTAACTTGCGAGTCTCCGACCGACATACTTCCTCGAACAATTGCCTCCTAATGGACTCATCGAACGAGGAAGTATGTCGGTCAGCGTCAGCAATGACTAATTGCTGCTTACCTAACTTGCGAGTCTC
>DATFHI010000316.1:0-2924 GCA_035248525.1 Fimbriimonadaceae bacterium
CCAGCGCCGCGTCGTCCTATACGACTGGCTAGATGGACGTCATTTCTCCAATCGGATTGGCAGGAAAGGCGGACATTTGATCGGCAGACTGATCGGCCGACTCCATGACCATGGCCAGCGCTTTCGTTTTCCGCCGGGGGCCAGTCGTCCAAAGATGCTTGACATCCTGGATTCAGTGCCTTGGCGCCTTCCTGAAAAAGGAATTCTGAGAGAGATGCGGGACAAAGCCCAGTCTGTGATGGAAAAGTTCGCGAATGTGCCCCGCCAAGTGGTTCATTTCGATGTCCACTTGGGAAATTTAAAGATCCATCGAGATGAAGTGTCAGTTTTCGATTTCGATGACTGTCTTATGGCATGGCCAGGATTGGATATCGCTCAATCGATGTTCTATCTCCGGAGATCCATACATGCTGAAGAACTTGAAAGGGGGCTTTGGGAAGGTTTGGGCAAACCGCTTGAGAGCTATGGACTGGATCGGGAGGAGTTTGAGGTGCTTGTCGCCGGAAGAGCTTTGCTCCTTGCTTGTGACTTGCTCGGGAACAGGAACGCGGAGTTGCAGAAGCTTGCGCCCCAATACGTTGCAAATACGGAAGTTCGAATCAAGAATTACTTGGAAACGGGAAGGTTCGACACGCGGTTAACGGCGCCGGGCTAAATCAGAATCTTAGTTTTTCAGACCCTAGGGATTCGTTCATCGATTTCATGTCGGCGGCAAAGTTCCTGAATACCGTCCAGTACTGGCTATCCTTGTCCAAACCGCGCCAGAAATGTTCGCTGCGGGCCGCGAGCAACACGTAGTAGCCAAACATATAATGCGCAACCTCCCTTCGAATCAGGCGAGAATGGACCATCAGCGCGACCTCTTCCAGGAACCCGATAAAGTTGCGCTTCTCCTGGACACTTTCTTCGCCCAACCGTGGATCGTCGATCGCCAGCATATCCAGGATGCGCCTGTATTCCGGAGTCTCCAAAAACCTTCGCCGCATTTGGACGAAGTTTTCCGCCCGGTGCTGCCGCCCCTGCCGGAAATATTCCAGCAGACCAACCATGAAGGTTACAAAGGCAATCACTCCGGCCGCAATAATCGCCCAATTCTTCCAGTAATCCAATGCGTCCACTTGCCGCAGAGAGTACCGATTAGCCCAGCGTCATTTCCGCCATGATTCTAAGGTCGCTTTCACCCGATTGCCGTCCAAGAGGTTCAAGAGTAAGTAGTTGCGTTCTCGCGGCTCGATGTTCAGCCTAACCGGCAGATTCTTAACCTTGCCTTCAATGCTAATCCAACGTCCGATGCCCACCCAAGTGTGGACGTTTGGTCGAAATCGGATCCCCTGGATTTGATTGCGAGGCAGCGATATCCTGTGATCTTCGCCCACAAACTCAATCTCTTCATCCCGAAGGAATAGGTATCCCAAGTCCTCGTGGGCATCGAGGATGCTGAAGAAGCGCGGTCGGGCAAACCCGACAAAGAAGTTAGGGGCGTTGAAATTAATCCCTCGCGCGGTGAGGTTTCGCTTTATTTCACGCCTCATGAAAGCATTGCCAAGGAGTCCGAACAGATTCAATGCCAGCCAGCCTACGGCCGTTCCGCCAATGACCAACCAAAGTCCAAGACCAAGGATGGAATCGTGCTGATACATCCAGACCACGCCCCAAGCGACCAAGGGCAAAAAGAAAATGGCGGGGAGAAGATTGCCCATCCACTTCCGACGACTAGTCCAAACCTTCCTTGGCACCTTCGGCATGATACACTTTGAAATGCTTTGGGACGGGGGCATCTGCGGTTAATTGAATCTAAACCTGGTCCCCATAACGACGCCACTCTGATTCAAGTTTTCTGTGCCTCTGGCGAAGGGAAAATCAGCTGCCTTAATGCCAAGCACCTGGCTTCACTTCGGTACGCAGTGCCCCCGGACACCGATGTCGAGCTCCTAGAGTTCGGTCGACTTGTTGCCCTATTTGCGCGATTAGCCGAATGTGACCCTTTATTGCTTGCGACTCACGCTCATTTTCAGGGTGCAATCGCTGAAGCTTGCCTGGAGCTGCCTACCGGTTCACCCTTTTTTGGAAGCCGAAATTACGCCGGATTGCATCGGCGGCTGGTTGAAACGTTCAAAGAACTTGCAGATTGGCAACTGAGTCCGCAAGTCATTTCTAATCTCGCCATCGAATGCACTCCGAACTTGGGCGCGAAGTTAGATTCCATCGCTCAAATATGGGGAGCGGCGGAACAAAGGCTGGCGGAATTTGGACGCGAATTGGGCTACCAGCAAATAGCAAAGTGTCTGGTCAGCGAGCCCAGCGCGGACGTTTCCTTCACCAAAACCCTGTTGTTCATCGACGAACCGTTAACCCCGCTTCACTTAGCTTGGTTTAATTGGGTCAAGAATCTGCAAACCAACTTCGTCATCGCGGGACCAAGGGAAATAATAAAGATTCTTTCAGACGCACTCTCGGTAACTCCGGAGCAGCATGGGACAGAAACCAAGTTCGTCCGATGTCTATTTACCGGCATGATCGCAGAGGATCCCGGAGTAGAGGTCCAGCACTTTCAGGCGGCGGATACGTTGGCGGAGGTTGAGTGGGCCCTGCGGCAGGTCCGAGACAAAGCTCCCGACGGGGATTCCCACCGAGTCGGTCTATTCGCGCGGGGGCTGGAGGATTACGGCCCGCTCATTGAAGCCGCAGCCAACCGATTAGGAGTTCCCGTGCGCATGAGCCGAAGTTTCGGGCTTCGCACGAATGCCTTTCTTCGCACTTTGGTCGATACGCTCAAGGCTTTACATTCCGACGACGTGCGGTCGGTGCGGATTCTTACGCGGAGCAGTTACTTCCTCTTCCCCAAGGAACTGAGGAAGGAATTTCTCGATGAGCTGGCAACCGGATACCGGGAGTCTGATGGATGGCGCAGGCTGGAGCTTTGG
>DATFHI010000317.1:0-8658 GCA_035248525.1 Fimbriimonadaceae bacterium
TGGGAACGTCTTCAGGCAGAAATTGAAACAAATACAGTCGGCGACTCCTGGAAAGTGACCTCGACTGGCACTTCAACCGTCACTTACTCGAATGGCGAAAACGAACCGATTGTGAGTGAGGGACTTGTTATTTTTAAGAAACCTGATCCTGCACCCGTTTCGGCAAACTTGGGAGTTGTGGCAGGATTGCATCCCGTGATGGGTTTGGGATTGTCTCAACTGGTTGATTGCTCGTGGACTCAATCCGGTGGAAGTCCAGTATTGAAAGGCAGGAATGTGGAGCGCGGCATGGTAACGGCTGTATTTAGACAGGATGCCCTCTTAGAATTGAAGAGCCTGCAACTTTCCATCAAGCCAAATTTCTTATTGACCTATTCCTTTGAACCGTATCAGTCAATTGGGAATGTTCGTGTTCCCACAAAGGTACGTCTAGTCGTTTCTTCCGGGTCGCGTGAATTTAGCCGCTCGGAGTACACGATTAGCGATGTCGCGCTAGGCGTGGCAAAATTGCCAGCCAACCAATCCTGGTTCCTCCCTGGAAATGTTTTTGTCGATGAGCGTCTCGAACGACCAGTAAGCTATCAGTATTCTGAACTGCTAAAACTTAACGGTGGGAGCACTGAGATAACAGCTGAGCGGCTGCTGGAATTTTCAAAGCGCAAAATGATTCGAGACATGTACGCCGAGCCTCCCCGCAACACAGACAGAGGAAACTCCTACTTGATTCCAGCACTCGTTGTGCTTATTGCATGCGTGGCTGGCTTAGGGATAGCGATCGCTAGGAAAAAGAGCTGAATTCAATATACGTGCAGAGCAACGTTTGGCATCGCCCGATATTCATGGTGTGGCCGTTGAGCGCATCACTTGGCTGGGCGTGTAGCGGTGTTCTGTCCGTAGCGGTGGCCCAAGGCTCGGCACCTTACTGCGGAAAGGGCTTCGGCTGTTTGGTAGCAGAAGAGGACCCCTGGTCCAAGCTAATGGGAATACCAATAGCCTGGATTGCACTCGTTTACTTCTCTATTACAATTCTTGCCTGCATCGTTTCGATTAGCCGAAATCACGGGCCGCAGACCAGGGAAGTGGTCTTTTCCCTTTTCGCGTTCCTTGTAACATGCGCGTATGTATATCGTTCGTTCGTTTTAAGAAGCCTTTGTTGGTGGTGCGCAGGCATTTGGGTTGCTACGGCTCTGATGTTGGCCTGCACGCTCCTCTTAGCTAACGAAAAGTGCTCATTGACGCAAACGGGAAGATTGATGACCTTAACAGGCGCATTTACGATTGTGCTCAGTGTCGGCTATTTCAGTTCCTTCCAGCATCCGAATGCATATTTGGGGGAGATAGACCAGGCGAAATTGTCGATGCTGAGACGTGATGAACTCTTTCAGATTCTTGGGTTAGTTGGTGACAAGCATCTCAGTAATGAGTACCTCATCGCGGTTCTTGATTTCCAATGCCCGCATTGTCGTTCGGTCTATCCTCGCCTTCGAGATTTTTGCAAGATCCGATCCAATCCAACACTTGCGATTTGGATATTGCCCCTTGAGGGGCACGACTTGGGTCGCATGTATGGGGCAGGGGCTACAGTTGCATTGAAGAAAGATCGCTTTGAAGAATTCGCGGACAATGCCTTCAGCAAAGAATTAAGCTTGACTCAACTCAAGCGCTCACTAAGGTCAATCCCGACGACCAACGCAGAATTCGAGTCGATTACACGGACGCTTTCTGGACCAGCATATTCCAAGCTAGATGCAATGATTAGCGAGGCAAGAAAATTGGGTTTGAATAGAACTCCAACCTATTTGTGGCTCAGTGAGAAGGAACCGTGCATTGTCTTGAACCCGGCTAAGGTCGATTGGTGGCTCAGACACGGTAAAGCTCGGCAGCGGGTGTGATAACGTTGAGTTCCTTCAATTTGCTTAAATTACCGGCCGGACTTCTAACTTAGCTTCGATCTTCTCGCCCTTACGGTCCACAATTACTGTCCAAGTCTTCTGTTTTGAGAAGCGGAGGTAGTCCCGCCACTCTTGAAGCGACTTGGAATTGGCCGCCATTCCATCGATGGAGACCAGGATATCGCCCGACTTCAGTCCGGCTTGGTCTGAACTGGATCCCGGGAGAACTCCGGCGATAGTGTAAGAGCGCAGGTCGGAACCGCCGGCTAAGAGTCGGAGCCCTGACTTGTCAGCCTCAAAGGGCTTTCCAGCTTCGGAGTTGGGCTTGAGGAAAACGCGCTTATTGGCGTAGTCCAGAGTCAAAGTGAATCGCTTGAGGACGTCAGCGCCGAGAAGGTAATCGTAGTTCGCCTTACTGCCATTCGCTCCTCCTTCAGCTTCGGTAACGGTCGCGATCGGATTCTGGACTTTCAATCCGTTCAGGTCGATCGAATCCAGACGGATGAAGCGTCCGCTCACGAAACCGCCTACTCCGCCCCCGATGATGGTGGAGGGGGTGGATTTCACGGTCGAGGGAATAGGGACAGTTTGGGTGAAGCGGCCAGTAAGGCTACCGGAGGATGCACCGCTGTCGATCATCGCCTCCACGTCGTGCGTTTGTCCACCCAGGCCGATCTTGGCTCGGATATGCGGGTGCCCCGTTACAATTCTAATTGGAATCTCGGTGCCGCTATCGGGAATGATGGTGTTGGCTGGATAGATTCGCATGGTCTGGGCGGCGTAGTCGATCTGGAAGGTGTATCGGTTGATATAGTCGAAACCCAGGATCATCTCAAGCGGTCGCCCCTCTGCGCTGTTCAATGATGAGAACGGGATTGCGAAGTTGATGGGATGGGATTGCCCGCCGATGTCAGCCTTTGCGCTTTGGAGTAACCGACCCGTAACTGCTGCGGCCCCCACGCCTCCTGCCTGAATCTTTTGCTCGCCCGGAATCTTCAGATCGTCCGCCAGCTTCAAGTCGACCGCCGATGCTCCGGCGCCGGTATCGAAGATCGCGGGAGTTGTGCGGCCGTTCAGAACTGCCGGCAGATAGATACGGTTGCCCGCCATCTCGAACTTCAACTCTGCCAAGGGTTTGGGAGACTGGGGGACAAGGGCGAGTAACAGGGAAAAGGCGAGCATTGGAAGATACTACGAAATCCAAGTTCCCGGTCCTGGGTATTCGCCGTGCCAAACTGCGCACATGGACGTAAGGGCGGCATTAACCGAGCAGTATCGGGCGGCATTGGCGATGTTGGATGATTGCGTGGTTCGGTGTCCGACCGTACTTTGGACCACCCCCAACCCCGCCTGGGACGATGGGGACCGGATTATCTACCGTCCGTTTTGGCGGATAGCATTCCACGCCACGTTTTATACTCAACTGTATTTGGGGCAGACCGAGGACGACTTTGTGCCTTGGCCAGGATGCCCGCAAAGATACTTCCAGGAACTTTGGGGCAAGCCGTGGAAGGTGGAACCGATGGAGTTGCCTGAGGACGCCACACCCTTGACTCAAGTCCAGATTCGGGACTACATCGCCTATGTGGACGGGCTGATCGAGCCCACGGTGGCCGAGTTGGATTTGGATACGCAGAAGTCAGGTTTTCCGTGGTACCGCTACACCTCAAAGCTCTCCCATGAACTGCTCAACCTGCGCCATTTGCAGGGCCATGTTGGCCAACTCTCCGAGTTGCTGTTTGCCGTGGGAGTGGACTCCCGATGGATATCCAAGCTGCGGTAATTGCTATCGCTGGGACCACTTTTTTAACCACGGCACCGATTCCGGCGATCTGACGTCCAAGAAGTTCTCATTTTGCTTTGGGAATGTATATATGGACTCAATCAACAAGAATCAACCGGAAGACAACATCGACAATTTAACTGGCCCCGAAGCTATCGAGAAGCTGAAGGAACTGGCCAGCGGAACCTGCTTTTTCTGCACCAAAGTGAAGACGAGCAATTCGGATGGGGCCAGGCCGATGAGCGTGCAAAAGGTGGACGACGACGGCAGCTTGTGGTTCCTGAGCGCCATCGACAGCCATAAGAATTTGGAACTCGCCGAGAACCCAGAAGTGGAACTGTTCTTCCAAGGCTCCCCGCACTCGGACTTTTTAAGGTTAACGGGTACCGCAACCATTTCCCAAGATCGTGCCAAGATCGATGAACTTTGGAATCCCATCATCAAGACTTGGTTTACCGAAGGCAAAGACGATCCACGAATTACGGTTATCCGGGTGAAGCCGACGGACGGCTATTATTGGGACACCAAGCACGGCAACTTGGTCGCGGGCATTAAGATCCTCATCGGCGCCGCGACGGGCAAGACCTTGGACGACTCGATCGAAGGGACGGTTAGAGTTTGATGTGACCTATAAGGGCCCCTGGGTCATATAAGACCCACTAGAACCCAGCAATGCACTTCACCCTTCACACTTCAACTTCCCCAAAATCGGGTATCCCTAGCCAGGAGACAAGTGCAATGAAAAATCCGCCCAAGAACACGGTTTGCCTTTGGTACAACAACGACGCTGAGGAGGCGGCCAGGTTCTACGCCGAGACCTTCCCCGATTCCTATGTGGGCGAGATCAATCGCGCTCCCGGCGACTATCCAGATGGCAAAGAAGGCGACGTCCTGGTCGTTTGGTTCACCGTCATGGGAATACCCTGCTTCGGGCTCAATGGCGGGGATACCTTCAAGCACAACGAGTCGTTCTCCTTCCAGGTCTCGACGGTGGATCAAGAAGAGACCGACCGGTATTGGAACGCGATTGTGAACAATGGCGGCGAAGAAAGCATGTGCGGTTGGTGCAAGGATAAATGGGGCATCTCGTGGCAGATCACTCCGATCGCGCTCACCCAGGCATTCTCCGACCCCGATCCCGAAGTGGCCAAGCGCGCCTTCAATGCGATGATGGAGATGAAGAAGATCGATATCGCCGAAATCGAAGCCGCCCGTCGAGGCTGAGTACTGAGCTAATCTGAGTCCGAACGCAAGGTCCAGTAGTTCATCCGCATATCCCGGTATTCAAACTCCTTCCGCTGGATGAAACCGACTTTGGCCAAAACCCGATGCGAAGCGGCGTTGCCCACATCGGCGACCGCGATCACGTGCTCTGGCCCTGCCAGTTTGATTCCGTAATCCAACAGGCCCTGGGCAATCTCGGTCGCAAATCCCTGACCCCAGAGCTCACGGACCAGGATATAACCCAACTCGATTGCCAGTTCCGGACAGCCGCCAATGGCTGCGACCAAGTCCGGTGCCAGCATCCTCAGCGTTCCGAGTCCGACGAACTCCTGCGTGTCCGGCCGGACGATAGTCAGCCAACCCGGAACTCCGGGAATCCAGGCTGGGTGCAGGGATCCGTGACGAGCCTCGGTCAATATCCCCTCGAGCATGTGGGCAACTTGCCTAGGCGGCATCGTCTTGCCGTGAAGCACAAAGTGGGTGACTTCCGAATCGCCAAAGAGAGCGACTAAATCGGGCAGGTCGCCGACGGAAGGCGGCCGCATGACCAATCGCTTGGTCACAAGGGTCGGAATTCGGGTGGAAGCGGGATTCATGGGGAATTGCCGACTTGGAGTATGACTCTGGCGGCTCATATTTTCAAGGCTGCGGGGCTTCCCTTCTACAAGGTAGGATTTCGTAACGAAATTGAGGTTGATGTGTTGAAACGAAATTCTCTTGTTATTGCTTCGGGTCTTTTTGGCGTCCTTCTCGTCGGTTGCGCCGGTTCCGGTGGCGCGGACGTTCCTCGTCCGACTGAGCTCTGGGTAGCCAACGGCAACAACTCCATCATCTCCTTCGTTCCTGCCGAATCCGCCAATGGCGATCAGCCCCCAACCGCATCGATCCAAGGTGGAAATACGGATTTGACGGAACCGACTTCCATCGCCTTCGACTCGGTGGGCCGGATATACGTCGCTGATTTTTCGGATAACTCCGTCGATGTTTTTCCGGCTGGTTCGTCGGGAGACGTTGCCCCCACCAAGACGTTAATCGGGGCGGCTACAAATATCAACGGACCCGAAGGCATAGGTATTGATTCGTCCCGCCAAATCTATGTGGCCAATCGTGATGGCGACAGCGTAACGGTTTTCGGAGCGACTAGCGCCGGGGACTCCGCGCCCATTCGAACCATTTCTGGCGCGAACACCTTGATCGATGGCCCGCAACAACTTGTGGTTATGCCTGATGGGGATTTCTATGTGGTGAACGGCGCGAACGACACGGTTACGTATTTTGCGCCTGGAGCCGATGGAGACGTCGCTCCAACCCGGACCTTGAACGTATCGCTAGGCGGATTTCCCCTGGGCTTGGCGGTCGATTCTGCCGGGAAAATCTACGTTGCTTCGACTACTCAGATCGCTGTTTATGCCGCTGGAGCAACAGGGGCCGCAACTCCCCTCAGACTCATCAGTGGAGCTAATACGGGATTGCAATTTGTCGAAGGCATTGCTGTGGATTCATCCGGGAATATCTATGCATCCGACCTAACTGGCAACTGCATCTTTGTGTTCAGTCCCACCGCGAATGGCAACGTTGCCGCGGACCGGACAATCGTCGGACCCGCCACCACCATAAATCAACCAATCAAGCCGGCGATCCGTTAGCTTTGCTTTGCTCGCCGTTAGGCCAAGGTTGATGCGACGTCATCGCAAGTCGCCATTTGCCGTTGCGCCGAACGTAAGTCGACGAAACGGAACTCCTTTGTGGCTTACCGTCGGCACCTTTAGCTTCCCCGTGGTAAGCCACCGCAGTGCAATCAGGTGATAACTCCAACACGTGGACATCGCTAAACATAACGTTGGTCCACCCTTCGGTCTGGTCGGCAATGGCCACCGCTTTGTCCTTCGGAATGAACCCCATGGGCTCCATTACCACGATCACATCGTCCTCCATGCGTTCCTGGTAAAACTTGGGATCTGCCGACCAAAAGCGCCTTTCTAAATCCAGAATCTCATCCTTCGTGGTTTCCATGAACTCTTTGACCGCGATTTGCAGAACCCCGCCGAAATAAAGCCAATTCCGCGGTACGGGCCTATGACTGCCGTCATATCCGACGGGTCGAAAAGTATTTAGTCTGGACAAGTGGAATATCTCCGCGTCGTTACTCTCCGATCGGTTCGCTTCTTAAGGACGCGGAATGCCAAATAGCAACAATGAATTTCCCAGGATCATTCAGGGTGGAATGGGCGTGGGAGTTTCTGGCTGGCGCCTTGCTCGAGCCGTTTCGCAGGCGGGCCAACTCGGAGTCGTCTCCGGCACGGCAGTAGACGCGGTGCTTGTCCGAAAATTGCAACTCGGCGATCCGCATGGAAATCTCGCCAATGCCTTCCGAGCCTTTCCCCTACCGGACATCGCAAACCGCATATGGCAGCGTTACTATATCGAAGGGGGCAAAGCTGCTTCAAAGCCTTTTCGCGCCAAGCCCATTTTCACGTTCCCATTAAGCGCTTCGTCCACCGAACTTATCCTGCTTGCGAACTTTGTCGAAGTGTATTTGGCAAAGCACGGTCACGCCGGACTCGTTGGCATCAATCTACTGGAGAAAAATCAAATTGCGACACTTCCTTCCTTGCTAGGGGCAATGTTGGCGGACGTCGATTTCGTGATGATCGGAGCAGGTATTCCGCGAGAAATTCCCGCTGCACTGGACCGATTGGCAAGCTTGCAAACGGCTCAGTTGACCCTCGACATTGCCGGGAATTCAACTGGCGAACCCATCTGTACCACTTTAGATCCGGGCGAATTTTCGTTGCGTCCTTTGAAACGACCAAAGTTCCTGGCGATTGTGTCCTCGACAACGCTGGCTCAAAGCCTGGCCAAAAGGTGTACTCCACCAGTGGATGGATTCATCATCGAAGGCTTTACAGCCGGTGGGCACAACGCTCCACCCCGAGGAGAAGTGAGACTGGATGCGGATGGACAACCCATTTACGGCGAACGGGACATTCCGAACCTGGAACTGATTCGGTCAATTGGACTTCCCTTCTGGTTGGCAGGATCATTCGGATCGGCAGAAAGGTTCTCTAGCGCCCTGGAACTCGGTGCAGAAGGGATTCAGGTTGGCACTCCATTTGCTTTTTGCGAGGAATCGGGCATCGACCCCGAGATCAAAGCGATCGCTTTGCGAAAATCAATTCAAGGCGATGCGAAGGTGTATACCGATCTTTGCGCTTCGCCGACGGGTTTCCCTTTCAAAGTTGCCGATATTCCGGGCTCTCTTTCAGAAGAATCCACATTCTCTGGACGCGAAAGGGTTTGCGATTTGGGTTACCTCCGACAAATGGTGAAGACCGGATCCGGCAAGATCGAATACCGTTGTCCAGCAGAACCCGTAGAGAATTACGTCCGCAAAGGTGGAGCGGTCGCAGACACAGTCGGCCGAAAATGCCTTTGCAACGGCCTAACTGCGACGATCGGTCTTGGCCAAGTTAGAACAGGCGGCTACCAAGAGCCGTCCATCGTGACCGCGGGGACCGATATAGCTTCCATCGCTAAGAATCTCAGGTCAGGAGCAACTAGTTACACTGCCCAGGATGTTATCGATCGGATATTGCTGCCACCGCGTCTGGCTAATTCAGCATAGGCGTCAAAGTCCGGGCCACGGTCGTGTACATCTTGGATCCTCCCGAGATTCCGAGTTATTCCTCGCGAGGGAGAACCGTCAGCACCCGGGAAATGAATATGCTGAATGCCTGCATAAATCCTCGCAGAAATTCA
>DATFHI010000318.1:0-2512 GCA_035248525.1 Fimbriimonadaceae bacterium
GGGCGCCTATATGTGGCGATTCATTAAGGCTATCCGCGTGAAGTTTGCCCAATTGGACCAACGAGCCGGATATCTGGAGCACTTGCCCGGAAATGCTACTGGCCATCCCGGTGTTTATTGGGCAGGTGAATTTACACAGAATGCCAGTTTGGACGGCGCCATTCGAAGCGGCCGAGAATGCGCAAACCTTTTGCTATCTGAGCGAGGAGAGTTGGAAGCGGCTTGAGAGTCGCGATCGTGGGAGCCGGCGTAGCTGGGCTTGCTGCGGCGCGCACCCTCGTTGAGTCCGGCGCGGGGGTTGTACTTTTCGAGAAATCCAGAGTTCCCGGTGGGCGATTAGCCACCCGTCAAGCAGGAAACTTCATCTTCGACACCGGGGCGACCAGTATTGCCCCGCGAGGATTGGGCATCGAAAGCGCCATGCTCCACCAACTGGACAAATCGGACTTGATCGAAATTCAAAAGCCGATTTACACCCATGTTAACCTTCGACCTTTGCCCGGCGATCCGACCAGGAACCGAGTATCGCGTTACACCTACCTGTCTGGCAATATAAGGCTGGCGCAACTGCTGAGCGATGGGTTGGATCTCAGGCTGAACACAACCGTGGATAGGCTGGAACGAGACGGAACGCGCTTCCTCGTAGAAGGGGAATCGTTCGACTTTTTGATCCTCACACCTCCCGTACCGCAGGCTTCACTATTGCTGTGGTCGTTAGGCGAGAGCAGACCCGTAGCCAATGTGCGATACCGAAGCTGCATCTCGATCATGCTCGGATACGACGCTCCCTTGCCGGAGACCCCTTACCATGCCCTCATCGACGTCGAGCAGCGACATCCTCTGACGTGGGTTTCGCTGGAATCGGTCAAGTCGCCCGGAAGAGCGCCCGAGGGGCAATCGGCGATTCTGCTCCAAATGAGTCCCACTTACAGTCAATCCCACTATCAGACCGATGACGACAAGGTCTTGAAGGACGTGCTGCCCTGGGTCGTGCAACTGTACGGTCCGCAATTTTCAACTCCAATCGCTGTCGACACCAAACGATGGAAGTACTCTCAGCCCGAAATGACGGCGGTCTTTGATTCGGTAAATCAGAACCATCGGGGCGTTCTGTTGGCGGGCGATGGATTGAGCGCGGGACGGGTGGAACGCGCCTATGAATCCGGTCTGGAAGCGGCACGCCTGCTCTTATCGAGTGTGAAATGAATCGGATTGTCTCGCTACTCTTGATTTTGATCGCGGCCGGTGCCAATGCCCAGGTGAAGTACCGCGTGGAGCTATCCGGGAAGGAAGTTGGCACTGCCTCGCTCAAACAGCGCTTACTGCCGGACGGAACAAAGTCAGTAGAACTTAAGCTTTCCCTGAAGTCGGGCGATCAACCGTTGACCATCCGGTCTGAAGCGACTTACGACGCAAAGGGTAATCCCATCCGCAAGTTCATCGACTCCAATATCCCCGGCGGCAAATTGCAGCGGCAAACGGTGGCCACATTCGACTCACGCGGAGCCAACCTGGTTGTGCTGGATGGTGGGAAACGTACTACGCGACAGATTCCTCTGGTCGAATCAGCGCCGCGGGCAAACGATAGCGAGTTTTGGTTTCTGCGACAAAAGCCTGCCGTCGGCAAGGAGTGTCGGACCTATGTCTTTAATATGGACCTCGTAGCTTGGCAACTCCAAACGGTTACCTACAAGGGCAAGAAAAGCATTCGTCTGAACGGTCGCTCGATTTCCTGCCATGTAATCGAAACTAGCGGCGAGCGAACAACCGTTGCCTACGTGGACGACCAAGGTTTGCCGTGGATACTGGAATCGGGAGCAATGTCGCTTAAACGGATTGAAGAAAAGTCATGAGTGAATCTGGTGTTTTGAGACTCGCCGTAGTGGGCGCGGCCGGGCGCATGGGCTCTGAAGTGTTGCGGACCGTGAGCCAGGAGCCGGGCCTGGAGATCGTAGTGGCGGTCGACCGTGAAAATGTCGGGAAAAATTGCCGCGAATTTGCGGGGGGAAGGGCGCCAGACATCTTGGTTAGCGAAAAACTTGGGGCGGCCTTGGAGAACACGCCGGTCGATGTCTTGATCGACTTCAGCCACGGCAGCGGCGCCGCCCAACACGCCGACAGCGCCATGCGAAGGGGGATTTCGCCCGTAATCGGTGCGACCGGCATCAGCGATGGCGACCTTAAGGAAATCAAGCTGAGATCCAAAGAAACCGGCGTGCCCGGCATATACGTGCCGAATTTCGCAATCGGAGCGGTCCTCATGATGCGGTTCGCCGAGATGGCGGCGAAGTGGATGCCGGACTGCGAAATTATCGAGCTGCATCACGATCGCAAGGAGGACGCGCCGAGTGGCACCGCCATGCGGACCGCTGAATTGATCGGGGATGCGCGCACGGACTCCCCTTCCCGCAAACCTCGAGCGGCGATCAAAGTGGAAGGCGCTCGGGGTGGCAACTACAAAGAGGTTCCTATTCACTCGGTGAGGCTTCCTGGCTACGTCGCGCACCAAGAA
>DATFHI010000319.1:0-4811 GCA_035248525.1 Fimbriimonadaceae bacterium
CTTCCTGGTCCGCATGGGCAGACAGGGAATTGAGCTTGGAAATCTTCGCGCGCACGGCAATCGGCTGCCTGTGGATCTCCACTTGCGAAGCGCCCTCCAGCAATCGTCGCCCCAAGGTGCCTTCACCCTGATATCCCGTGAACACCACCTGCGTGGCGGGGTCGCCTAATCGGTGCTTGAGGTGATGGATTATTCGGCCTCCGGTCGCCATTCCCGACCCAGCGATAATCATCATTGGACCGGTCTGCTTGTTCAAGGCTTTCGATTGCTCGCTGTCGCGGATCAACGAGAGCAAGTGCGGCTCCAGTGGATTTTCGTTCTCGCTGATCGCGATCTTCATGTCCTCGTCATGCTCCTCTTTGGCGTCCTGATACAGCTTGGTGGCGCTGACTCCCATCGGACTGTCGATGTAGATCGGAATTCTGGGCATGCGCCCCGCCAGTTGAAGTTGCTTGAGGTAGAACAGAATCTCCTGAGTCCGACCAATCGAGAAACTCGGCACCAAAATCGCGCCGCCTGATGCATAGCCATCTCGCAGGATCTCCTCGAGGCGCGCTTCCACATCCTCGTGGGAATGGATGCGGTCTCCATAGGTGCTTTCGACCACCAGGTATTCCGCGAAATCCACGTCGGTCGGATCCTGAATGATCGGGGTGTTGTACCGGCCAAGGTCGCCGCTCATCAGGATGCGCTCGCCGTTCTCGAAATAGATTTCCGCAAACCCCGAACCCAAAATGTGCCCCGCCGGCATATATCGGAAGGTGCAGCCGCCGGGGAGCGGATGCATGTCCCAATAGGGCAGAGTCACAAACCGTTTCAAACAGGCGTAGGCCTCGAACTCGGTGTACAAGGGCAGCGCCGGTTTGTGCCGGCTGCCGTGGCGATTGGCGTTGCGAGCATCCTCTTCTTGAATGCGCCCCGAATCCGGAAGGCTGATCTTTGCCAGGCCCAATGTGGCATGTGTGCAATAGATCGGTCCTTGGTAGCCCTGCTTGACGAGCCGCGGGATCATCCCAATGTGGTCCATGTGAGCATGGGTGACCACGACCGCATCCAACTCGGTGGGCTCAAAAGGAAATGGTTGCCAATTGCGCTCTCTAAGCTCCCGATTTCCCTGAAAGATTCCGCAGTCGACGAGGATCTTCTTGCCGTTGGCGGTGATCAAATGCTTGGACCCGGTGACCGTCTGCGCCGCGCCGTAAAAGCCGATGTTCTGCCTCATCGAGGCGATTGTACTGGATGGATCGGATGCCAGAAGTAAGCGTCGGTCCTTAACTGCCCTTTACGACGTCGACAAGAAGAGTTACCATTGCTCTACGGTTTCGGCTTCATAGGTGATCGATGAATAGGATCTCTGCTCGAAAATCATTGCGCGTGCTGTCGGTCTTGATCGTCTTGATTTTGACGCACTTGTCGCTTGCGTACATTGGTTCCAGGATAGTAGGAAGCAGTGTAGATGCAAAGGTAAAGACAAACGGACGTGTCGACGTGGATAGCCAAGTGTTTAAGACGTCCTTTTATGAGGTAATTGTGAAGAGTCGCTATTACTATTTAATTCGACCAACTTTGAACGGCGCAAGGGTGTTTTTGTTGAGCAATCAATATGTGAAGCTTTCGTCACTTTTGCTCATTTCCGGATTTGAGGATGAATTACAGATTACGGAGGAGGGAAGTGGCGAGTTAAAAAATTGGAAATCGGATCTTGAGTGGACAAGTTCTGGTTTTAAATTTCGTACGATAGACGGCGACAAGGTCGAAGTTACGGACTACCGACCATAAATTGAAAGATACTAACGGTTCCAAAAAATGAAGCGAATGATTTGGATAATCCCGCCGGTTGCACTTGCCGTTATTGGCTAACTTTGCATAGGTCTAATTTAGCAATTTACCAATAGGGAGGAAACGTGATGCCGTCCTTATTCGTTCGGTCGGAGTAAACCAATCGGTAGCTGTCTACTTCCCATTCGCCTTTACCGGACTTTTTCATGTTAAAGGTCACCAGAGGTCGGTCCGTGCCACCCCAAGACTGCGGCTCCTTACCCACCGCGACAACTTTGGCCTTGTCGCCCGTATACCAAATCACCCGGTAGAACTGTAATGGTCCGTTAATGTCCACTGTCGAATACGCTTCTTTCACCGGCTTGTCGATTCCTTTCACTACGAAGCGGGTTAGAATCTCCCCATACAAATAGGGGGCGCTGGTCACAAAAATGAACCAGAAGATGAACGCTCGCCAAGGGCGGCTTTCACCCTTCTCCTGAATCGGGCGGAACATCGTGGTCACAAAGGTTAGAACCCCTGCGACGAAGAAGCAACCGATGGAATAGAACAATGCGCCGAACATGGTCTTGGATATCCCTCGAAGGGCTTATTCCATGTTTTCGGAAATTTCCCTAGCAACTTTCGTAGCGTCGAACGGATCCACATGGATTACCACCGCCGCTGGTGAAAGTCGCTCGGCGATCCGCTTCTCCAGCGCATCGGCAACATCGTGCGCCTGGGTGACCGACCAATCGTCCGGAACCACGATATGGAAGTCGATGTTGCGTAAATTTCCACTGAGCCGGGTGCGCAGTCGGTGGAAGCTGAGGATGCCGGGGTGGCTTTCGACAACTTCATGGATCGTTTGGATGTCTTCCTCGGTCAGCGCGCGGTCCACCAACTGATCAAACGCCTGCTTGCTTAATCTCCAGGCGCCAAACGCCATCCAACCCGCCAGGCCGATCGCAAAGATCGGGTCAGCTTGGGTCCAACCGGTGAATTTGGCTACTAGTAAGGCCGCCAAGACTCCCGCTGAAGTCACGCAGTCCACCAATAGGTGCTGACTGTTGGACTGGAGCGCCAAGCTCCGTGATTGGATTGCGATCTTGTGGACATGCCGCGAAACTAGGAAGCTCGTTACCGTGGAGAAGGCCATGATCCAGACGCCGACATCCAGATTTTGAACTTCAGACCCTCGTATCAGGCGTTGCACCGATTCAAAGATCACGTAAAAAACGATCAGCAGCAGGAGAATGGATTCTCCAAACCCGGCGAGACTTTCGATCTTGCCGTGCCCATACGGATGCTCCTCATCCGGAGGTGCGGAGGCCGCACGCACGCTGATCAACGCGATTCCGGACGCGACGATATCGGTTGCGGAGTGGATCGCTTCGGAGAGCAGGCTGACAGAATGGGTAAGTACAGCCGCGGCTAACTTTAGAAGCGTGAGGGTGACGTTGTATCCCAGACTGATCGATGCCGCACGCTTCTTGAGCCTTGTTTCTTCGGCATGTCCAGTGGGCAGGCTTTTGACGCTCACCGCCCGGAATTATGCCGAATCCGCGGGGTGCCGATGGGCATTTTTACGAATCCACCCTTGACATTCAGTTCCTGTGCGTCAATAATATTAAGCACAAGCCTGAAAACTTAGCCTAGGTTACAAATTTGGTCCACACCGAAATCAAAGACCGCCACTCCCTAGCCGATGCCTATCGGACGGTTCCGGTTGCCGGCAAGTCCTGGCTCCGCCGGATGCTCTCTTTCGTTGGACCTGGATATTTGGTCAGCGTCGGTTACATGGATCCGGGCAACTGGGCCACCGATCTGGAGGGTGGCTCGCAATTCGGATACCGGCTGCTCTGGGTCATCCTCGCTTCCAATCTAATGGCGATGATCCTGCAAACGCTTTGCGCCAGACTGGGAATCGGCGCGGGAAAGGACCTTGCCCAAGCTTGCCGTGCCTACTACAAAAAGCCGGCCGCCGTGGCCCTTTGGATCTTATGCGAGATCGCGATCATCGCCTGCGACATCGCCGAGGTCATCGGATCGGCAGTCGCGCTCAATCTGCTCTTCCAGATTCCACTCACTTGGGGAGTACTGATCACCGGGTTCGACGTGCTCATCCTTCTCGGTCTGATGAAATTCGGATTCCGCAAGTTGGAAGCGATCGTGATTGTGCTCGTGGCAACGATCTTCCTCTGCTTCGGCATCAATATTTGGTGGTCGAATCCCCACTGGGGTCAAGTTGCTCATGGACTGTTTGTGCCGTCCATCCCGGGTAAGGAAGCGTTGCTGATATCGGTTGGAATTCTGGGCGCGACGGTAATGCCTCACAACCTCTACCTCCATAGCTCGATCGTGCAAACCCGCGCTTTCGATCAAACGGAGGATGGAAAGAAGAAAGCGGCAAAGATGGCCACCATCGACGTGGTGATCGCTTTGGGAGCCGCATTCTTCGTCAACGCCGCGATTCTGATCGTTTCTGCGGCGGTGTTTTACGGGACGGGACAGGTCGTGGACGGTCTGGACCAAGCCCACGAACTGCTCCGACCCGCACTCGGGGGCGCCGCGGCAACGCTTTTCGCGGTTGCGCTCCTCTGCTCCGGGCAATCCTCGACCATCACCGGAACGTTGGCCGGGCAGATCGTCATGGAAGGCTTCTTGGACATCCGAATGGCGCCCTGGTTACGACGCATGATTACCCGCGGCCTGGCCATCATTCCCGCGGTGTTACTCATCAGCATGTCCGGGGGACACGGAACGATGCGGATGCTCACCATCTCTCAGGTGGTCCTTTCCATGCAATTGCCTTTCGCGATTTTCCCGTTGGTCATGATCACCGCCGACCGCCGGCGCATGGGCAATCTAACCAATCCACTCTGGTTGACCGTTGTGGGGTCAGTCATTTGCTTACTGATTACCGCCCTGAACATCAACTTGCTTTGCCAGGATGAGTTCCTTGGGTGGCGGTGGGTAGTCGGAATCGGTGCCGTAATGCTCGCGTTTGGACTATGGGTCAGCTTCGGATATCGGGGCAAGCCGCAGGAAAC
>DATFHI010000320.1:0-5385 GCA_035248525.1 Fimbriimonadaceae bacterium
AATTGCAACTGCTGACGTCGTTTACCGGGCAGTTGGACTTCGATCTCCAGACCTGATTCCAGCACGTTGTCCGGTTCGGTCAGCGAGATCTGGCCTTCGCCACCTCCGAAAAGCTTTTGGAACATCCTTCCGTACGCTTCCTGGACCTTGGAGAAAGTCTCCATGAATCTATCCCGGGTCAACGCGTCCAGTTCTCTGATGCTGGCTTGGACCTGCTGAATGCCGTCCACGATATCGCGTTGCTGGACATCTAATTCGTCGAACCGCACGCTGAGACGTTCAAAGGCTTCGATCGCCCCCAGATTAACGTCGCCCATCGACTTCAACTCTCGACGAAGTCGACTGACTAATGCCGGCGCATCAGCGGGAATTTCATGGGTCCCTTCTTGCTCGATTGCGTCCTCTTCGGTGAAGCCGTACTCTTCGAGCAGTCGCTGGAGCGCGGCCGCCTTTTTGGCCTCCGCCCGTGCGCGATTGAGCTCCGCTTGGTGTACGCCATCGCCCATGCTTTGGGCATTTGCCCGTGCGGCCTTGGCATCTTCGAGCAATTGCAGACTCTCTTCCAACAGCACTCGCTTGGATTCTTGAGACTTGTCCAGCCGCTCTTTCGCTGATTTGGAATCCGCCTCGGCAGTTTTTCCAGCGACGGTGGCTCGTTCGATTTCTTGTCGCGCCTTTGCGCGCTCCGGCTCCATATTCGCGAGGCGGCGATCGCGGCTGCTCTCTGTTTCCTGGGCAACCTCGAGCCGTTTCCTTGCCGCATACAACCGGAGTTGAGCTTGGGCAATCCTTTGCTCAGCTTCTCGCAGTAGCGTTTCGGCGGCTTCGGCATTTGCCGACTTCGATGCGAGTTGGTGAATCAAGTCATCGCGTTCCCCCTCTATCGACTGGAGATCGACGGCTTCAACTTGCGGACCAGCAGGGTTCAAAGATTCCAACTCATGTTGGAGGCGGCTCTTCGCTTTCAGAGTTGACTGCAACTCGTCATTGAGCGCTTGGAAGTAGTCCTTTGCCTCTTGAAAGTCAGATTGCCCGCGGTCCGTTTCCGACCGCAATTCAGAAAGTTCTTGTAGCGTGTTCTGACGCAAACTGGATCGCTTCTTGGTCCTTGCTTCTGCCTCGGCGATCAATCCGTCGATCTTATCGATCTCCGCCACCAAATCTTTCAGATCTGATTTGCGCTGGATTAACCCGTAGCCCTGCTTTTGATTGACTCCGCCGGTGACCGCTCCACTGTTATGGATGACTTCCCCATCCAACGTAACCATGCGACTCCAGCCGGTGGTTTTTGCCAACCGGAGCGAATCGTCCAGCGACTCCAAAATGAGCACTCTTCCGAGCAGCGAATCTATGACCGGTTTTACGCGATACTCGCAATGGACAAGCTCACTGGCCCGGCCGAGGACTCCTTTTTCGCCCAAAACTTTCCGGAGATCGAAGCTTGGCTCGAAAGGCCGCATGAGATTGATTGGCTGAAAAGTCGCCCGGCCAAGTCGATGTTCTTTCAAGAATCCAATCGCTGCTTTGGCGTCACTATCATGGTCGACGATCAAGTCATTTACCGATCCACCCAGTGCTGTCTCTATGGCTAGCGCAAGGTCCTTGTCAACCTGGACGGCTTCTCCAACCGGCATATAGGAGCCTGCTAAAATCTTCCGTTCCGCCGCTTCCAACACCGCTTTAGAGCCGTGATTCAGGCCTTCGTGGGCATCGATCGTCGCTTCAATTCCGCGTCGACGCCCGTCGAGGGTCGCTCTCTCAGCGAGAAGCCGCCGGCCCGCTTGTGCGTCCTGATCCTCTTGCGCTCGGATCTTGTCGAGCTCCTCCTCAGCAGATTTGACCCGACTCTGCAACTCCCGGAGCGAGGATTGCTGGACTTCAAATTGAGCTTGAGCTTCCCGAGCCGCTGATTCCAAATCTGGGAGCGAGTCCTCGATCCCTTTCAGTTCTCGCTTGGCGAGTTTAATTCTTTCCTTTTGCTGTTCGGCCTGCGCCTCTTGCTTCAACCGGTTGGCGTGCGCCTCGCGTGCGGAAAGTAAACGCGCTTCAATTTCCTGCAGGTTGGACTGGAGCGATTTGGCTTCGTCGCCCGCGCCCGAATGTTCCAGCCGAATTCGATCCAAATTCTCTATCTCGGCCTTTTCTTCTTCTACGAGCGCCTGAATCTCAGCTAAGAGTTCAGTAACGCGGGCCTGCCCCTTCCCTGCCTCTTCATCCAGACTGCGCTCCAAGTCGTCCAGGCTCTGAAGCCGCTGCTCGGCAAGCCGCAAATCGGCGGCGGCCCTTTCCAGCGTGGTTAGACTTGATTGCTGAACCGCGCGGATTTCATCCATCTCGCGTTCCAGTTCGCTAACCTGCAGTCCAATACCACGCGATCGCCCTTCCAAGAACTCCGCGCGAGAAATCTCAGCCCCTGCGGTCTTACTGGACTCCGCGATTCGCTTCTCCAGCTCCGCGATTTCGCGAACCGTCTTCGCTACCTCATCCATGAGAAGTCCGGATTCAACTTCGCGCAAGCTGTTGAGAGCAGACTTGTACCGCTTTGCAATCTCGGCTTCGTCTCGAAGTGGTTCCCGCTGCGCCTCGAGTTCGGAGAGGATGTCATGGACGCGAGTGAGATGTTGCTGCGCGGCGGCAAGTCTGCGTTGACTTTCGAGTTTTCTGGCGCGATAACGCTGGACCCCCGCCGCTTCGTCGACCCAGGCTCGTCGCTCTTCCGGGGAGGCAGCAAGAGCATTGTCGATGTCCTTTTGTCCAACGATCGCGTAGCCTGCCCGTCCGAGACCGGAGTCAGCCAAGAGCTCGAAAATGTCGCGCTGACGACACGCTTGACGATTGATCGAGTACTGAGACTCTCCAGATCTGGTCAACCTTCGTGTAACTGAAACTTCAGAGCTATCGACTGGCAACGAACCGTCTTCGTTATCGAACAGCAGGCTGACCTCGGCGAAGCCGACACCCTTTCGGCGAGCGCTTCCGCTGAAGATCACGTCCTGGTTGTGAGCCGCTCTTAGCGAACGCGCGTTCCCTTCTCCCAGACCCCAAAGAATGGCGTCGACCAGGTTCGATTTGCCGCAACCGTTCGGTCCGACAACGGCAATTAGCCCACCGTCGACGTTAAAGTCCGTGCGGTCAGCGAAGGTCTTGAAACCGAAGATTTTGACGCGTTTAAGGCGCATAGGAAGAAGTGAAAGTAGAGACGATTAGTTTACGCTGATAGGACCCGCAATTTGGATTGAAAATTCATTCCCGCTGCGATACATTCCACCGTGAATCAAGCATAATCAAATCGACGCCGTAACGGCGGATTCCTCGGCACACAAGAGCCGAGATGCTTTCCTTAAGGAGGATCATGAAGAAACGCACAGCTTTTTCTTGCTGCCTGGTCGCCCTGGGCGCGATGGCGCATGCCGATCTATTTCACGACTACGAGAACCTCACCGAGGGATTTTTGGGCACGACGTATTCGCAAGATGGACTCGTATACCGTGATGTCAACAACGTGACCGGCGTGGACCTGGACGGAAATCCATTCGGACCAGGCGATCTCGGCGACCAATTAGTTCTAGAAAATGCCACCTTTTTCTACAACGACTTCCCCACTTACGGCAGCCCTATTAACTCTTTAACATTCGGAAATGCGTTTGTCGTTGGCGACAATCTTTCCATCGGCGCCCTGTCATCCGTATTCATGGACTATGCAAGTCTAGGTATTGCCGCCAGTCTTGATCTCGCGTTCTATGAGAATGGCCCATGGGGTGGAGTTGAATATCGGCTTGAAGCATTGCGAAATGGAAACGTGGTTGCCTCCGACAGTTTCCTGATCGCTGACGGCGGAGGTAGAGACAACGCCACGTTCCGTACGATGTCGGTATCTGGAGCGGAATTCGATTCGCTGCATCTATTCGCGATCAAAAATGGAGAATTCACGAATCCGCGCGGCATGATCGACAACTTATCCATCACTTCTGCTCCGGTTCCGGAGCCGGCTACAATTTCTGCTCTCGGAATTGGCGCACTGGCGTTGCTACGGCGACGAAAGAAGAACGCCAAAAACTAAAGCGGCCGCAGCATCTGGAAGAACTCCAACGCTTCGGTGTCCAAGTAATTCGGTCCGCCCATCCTTGCGATCGGGCGGACCTTATCTTGCTCCACGGATTCCCCATTCCAGATTCCTGGAGCCAGATGGGCAACGAGGACCTCCCCGATCACATATCGGGCCGAACCTGGTTCATGGCCATGCTCGGCGATTTCAAACAGGCGGCATTCCAATTGGACTTGAGATTCCGCGACTCTGGGCGGAGTTACTCTAAGGCTAGGGGCTGGCGTGAGTCCCGCGACTTCCCACTCCGAGATTTCCGGTGGGAAGTATTTGGATGTGGAATTCATCGCTTCTGCCATTGCCCGATGAACCAGATTCACCACGAATTCTTTCGTTTCACGCATGTTCCTTAATGTGTCCTTTTCACCTCTGGACCCGAGCGACGGACTAAAAGCAAGCGAAGGCGGATTTGATCCCCCGACCATGAAGAAGCTAAAGGGAGACAGGTTTTGGTGCCCCTCCGCGGAAACCGTGCTTACAAAAGCAATCGGCCGCGGGTGAATCGTCGAGACCAGTACATCGTAGGCTTGGGCATGCGGAATTGAGCCAAAGTCCAAAGCTACATGCATGTCGTCCACAGGTCCGAGTATAGCCATCGGAACTGCGAACCAAGATAGAATTCGCGCATGATCGGATTCGGCTCCCTGGCTCAACTACCTTTCTTGCGCGACTATGAATCACGGCGCTCCAGTAGCTACGACCGAACGGGAGGAAACGAGGATTGGGTAACCGTTGCCCCCGGGAGCAGCACAACCCTGCTCTCAAATGATCGTCCCGGATGCGTCAAACATATCTGGCTTACCGTCGGAAACGATGATCTCTACCCTCGCAAATGCGTCATTCGAATGTGGTGGGACGGCGAAGAGCAACCGTCGGTCGAGGTTCCACTCGGAGACTTCTTTGGAATTGGCCATGGACTCCGGCGCAATTTCACTTCAGTCCCGCTGCAGATGTCGCCAGAGGATGGACGCGGGTTTAACTGTTGGTGGCCCATGCCGTTTAACGCGGCCCGGATCGAAGTCCAAAATGAGTGCGAGGGGCCAATCAATCTTTACTTCTACGTGGATTGGGAGGAGTTTGCCGAGCCAGTTCCCGGATCCGTCGCTCGGTTTCACGCTCAGTGGCGGCGTGAAAACCCGACGGAGGGTTGGCTGAAGGAGCGATTGACTCCGGAGAATTATTTGGAGATTTGGCGGCGGAAGCCCAACTCATCGGACGCAGATAACTACGTCATCTTAGAGGCCGAAGGCAACGGCATTTACGTCGGTTGCAACCTGAATGTC
>DATFHI010000321.1:0-5469 GCA_035248525.1 Fimbriimonadaceae bacterium
GATCACTGCATTCAGGTTGAGCTCTTCGCACTTGTCCAAGATTGAAACCAACTCGGATTTGGCCTGTTCAGTGGAGATTCCCCTTTTGCTGGGCCAGTCGATGTTGTCGACGGTCGCTACCCAGACCGCGCGAAATTCCGCCTTAGGAGCGGGCGGCGCTGTTGGAAGTTCCTGCAAGGATAAGGTTAAAACTGCTAGCGCGGAAATCATGAGTGAAAGGATACCAATGCGTTGACAAGGGACAAAGGCTATGAAAGCTGTAAAAATTTACGTCCCGATTTGGTGTTTTGATCACTATGTGCTACTATCCGCAACTGAATCAAGCGATTGACATCCCTTGGTCATCCTAAAAAAACTGGAAGGTCATTATGTCAAGGTCAATCGACCGAGGTTGGATGCGACGACGCGCCGCCTTTACTCTCATCGAGTTGCTCGTGGTGATTGCAATCATTGCAATTCTTGCCGCGATTCTTTTCCCGGTATTTGCCTCTGCCAAAATGGCGGCTAAAAAGACCGCTTCTCTCTCAAACATGAAACAGTTGGAACTGTCGGCGCAAATGTACGCAACAGACTTCGACGACATGTTTCATCTCATTCGTGCGAACGTTCCCACGGGCGACCCCCTCAACTGGGCCTATGGCTCGGAAGACATGTTGCAGCCCTACATTAAGAACTACGACTTGTTCGCGGATCCTGCGGACGGCGTAGCGAGGGACGACTGCGGAACCCCAACCGGAGCAAAAACAAGTTACTCCTGGACCGCATATCGAGACGATGACATCCGAACTTTCGGAGTCCACGCTTACAACGCTCCCACGTGGACGCCCGCGCAAGCCCGACCCTCTCTGACGACGACGTCGATCGGAGCCCCGGCTTCGACAATTAATTTGTATCCGCTCTGGACAACCGCGTCCTACAAGAACGGTTACGCGTACTATCGCTACTACACGGACGATTTGGGCCCCAAGGGACCCATCCCCACTTTTCCAAAAGCGCTTGCATTTACATGGTGTTCGGCAAGTCCTGGTGCCGGCCGAATGTCTGTCGGATCCTACTCGGATAAGGTCAACTGGGGATTCGCCGACGGACACGTGAAAACAATGCACCGCGATGCCACGATGGTTCGATCCTATCCTTGGACTGCGACCGACGTTGCCAATAAGCGGCGAAATCTATTCCATTACAGCGAAGACTTCAAGCAATGAGCGAATCACAAAAGAAGTTGATTTTAATCGTTGTCGTTGTATTGGCGGTAGGTGCCGCTGCTTTTTCGGCATTTAACTTCGCTTCCGGTCCGAAGGAAGAGATTGTCGGCACGCTTCCCATGGCGGAAGGCGGCGGACGGGATGCAGAAAGGGGCAAGTCTACTACCGTGCCTGCTGACCCCAGTCAGGCCGTCGACCCAAGTGGAATGCCGGCTTCGGTCCTTCAGAACGGCAAATAACGGATGGCTGCAACCCCCCGTGGTTGCAGCCACATTTCGGTCTAATTTGCCGAATTGATTGAATCTGAGTTACAATGTAGGAGAATCAGGTCCCAAACTTGGTCATCCTATTTCGACGAGGAAACTCGGATATGTCGAGAAATTCTATGAAATTAGGCCGAAATCACGGCTTCACACTCATCGAATTGCTAGTCGTGATTGCGATCATCGCGATCTTGGCGGCAATTCTCTTCCCGGTTTTTGCCCAGGCAAAGGAAGCGGCCAAGAAGGCTGCCGACCTTTCGAACAACAAGCAAATTTTGCTGTCGACGCAGATGTACATGAACGACTATGACGACGTGTATCCCATGCTTCGAAACAGCGCGCCAAACTGGCAGGCGAACGTTCAGACACCGCAGACGAACAGCGGCCACAACGTACTCGACCCATACATCAAGAATCGCGGAATTTGGCGATCGCCCAACGACACAATGGGTCGTTGCGACGCTGGTACCGCTTACTCCAGCAGCGAGGCGCTGCCAACGGGCGGACCCATCAGCTACGTATTTTCATACAACGGTTTGAATGCCGCGACCCCCCGTCCCTATGCATTTGGCCTTGCCGGATGGGACAGCATGAGTGGAGCCAACCATAACGCGAACTGGACGCCGTCTCTCGGCGCAAGTTCCGTAGGCGAGCCTGCTTCCACCATTTGGCTTATTCCTTCCTACATCAGTTGGAGCTATTGGACCGGGTTGATGCAGCATCGCAATGACCAGCGAGAATATGCCTTCGAGCCTTCTCAGCTTGCAAACGGTTTAGCCACCTGGCCAAGAGTTGTTTCCGTTCCCGGAGCATGGTGTGGCGCAGGAGATGCAATGTCTCTCGGTGCATACGGTGGAATCACCAACTGGGGATTTGCCGACGGCCATTCCAAAGCTATGAAGCGCAACCAAATCATGCATTCTGAGTGGGCTACCTCGCCTACAACGGCAGCGACCAACTTCCGAAAGAATCTAATTCATTTCGACGACCGTTACAAGAGCTAAATGAACGAGAATACGAAAAAGGTCGGATTGATAGTCCTTATCGTCGCAGCACTCGTTGCGGCGGGTCTAGGCGCGAAGAGCTTTTTTGCTGGAGACAAGATGGAAGTCGAAGTGACCCATCCTGCTCCTGCCGGTTTCAAATCGGAAAAGCAAAAATTCCTGGACGCTCAGAACGGCGCAGCTCCAGGCGGCGCCAAGGATGACGGGTCGCGAGACCTCGGCGGTCCGATCGGCAACTAGACTGTTGGGATGTCCAAGGTCCGGGCTCAATCGAGCCCGGACTTTTCCAATTTAGGGGCAAGTAGAATTGAGCAATGCCTCTCCGAACAATCCGAGATCTCGATGTCCATGGCAAACGCGTCTTGGTGCGCTGCGACTTCAATGTTCCTTTGGAAAATGGGGAGATCACGGACGACCGCCGAATTACCGAAGCGATTCCCACCCTTGATTACCTTCTGAAGCAGGGCGCTTCACTCCTCCTTTGCAGCCACCTGGGCCGTCCGAAGGGACCGACTCCTGAATTGAGTCTTCGTCCAGTGGCCGAGCGTTTAGGGCAGCTTCTGGAGCGCCCCATTCCACTGTTTCCCGATTGCGTGGGTCCAGATGTCGAAAACTTGGCTCATGCCTTGCAGCCAGGCCAAATTGCAATGCTGGAGAATGTCCGGTTCCACCGGGAAGAAGAAAAAAATGATCCGGTATTTGCAGCGCGGCTTGCAAGCTTGGCTGACGCGTACGTAAATGATGCTTTCGGGACGGCCCACCGCGCTCATGCCAGCACTGAGGGTGTTGCCCACCTTCTGCCCAGCGCGGCCGGCTTCCTAATCGAAAAGGAGTTGAAGTACCTCGGCGAAGCCGTAGAAAATCCGGATCGACCATTCGTCGCGATCATGGGCGGCGCGAAAGTAAAAGACAAAATCGACGTCATCGAGAGCCTCCTGCCAAAGGTGGACCGGTTACTTATCGGAGGCGGCATGATTTTCACGTTCCTCAAGGCGAAAGGCTACGAAATTGGAAAGTCGCTACTGGATGCCGAAAGTTTGGAATATGCACACCGGCTGATGTCGGACAATCCGGAAAAGCTGGTATTGCCCACGGACATCGTGGTCGCGCCCGAGTTTAATGAAGCCGCCCCCGCCCAGGTAGTACCGGCTGATCAAATCCCTTCCGATCAAATGGGAATGGACATTGGCCCGGACTCGCAAAAAGCTTACTTCGAAATTATCTCCGGGGCTAGAACTACGGTTTGGAACGGGCCCATGGGAGTATTTGAATGGGATGCGTTCGCCAAAGGAACCCTGGCGGTCGCCAAAGCGATGGCGGAAAACGGGGGAGTCACGATAGTTGGTGGTGGCGATTCCGCGGCTGCAGTTGAAAAGTTCGCTCTTGCCAACGCTATGACCCACGTAAGCACCGGTGGTGGCGCCTCTCTGGAGTTCCTCGAAGGAAAGCTTTTACCGGGCATAGCAGCACTCTGCGACTAAGTCACGGTTGCCTTGTCGCCAGGCAGTAAAGTTTCCGGGTTGCGCGGTTGCCTGGTCGCCGAGTTGTAAGTTTGCGAGGTTGGAAAGGTGCCAGGGTTCCGGAGTTCCAGTGTTTCAGGTGTCCAGGATGACCTGTTTCCAACGTTCCAGGTTTTCAGGGTCCCATGCTGCAAAGATGCCAAGTTTCACGGATTTCGGGTTGGCGGATGCTCAAGACCGCAGTCGGCTAGAATTTGATGCCATGTCGAGTGGTTTTCAAGATTTGGTTGCATGGCAAAAGGCTAGAGAATTGGTGAAGGAGTGCTATTTACTTTCCGGTGGCTTGCCTAAATCGGAGCAATTTGGCATCTCGGCTCAACTCCAAAGGGCCGCCGTATCCGTGCCCCCAAACATTGCGGAGGGATCGGGGCGAGGAAGCCAACGAGAATTCGTGCAGTTCTTGAGAATCGCTCAAGGAAGCTTGCATGAAGTTGAGACTTATTTGATATTGCTGGTCGACCTGGAGTTCGCAAGCGCCCAAAGAGTCGAAGATGTACAGGATTTGCGCCGATCAGTCGGAAGGCTTCTGGCTGCGTTGATCAAATCCATGCTGCCAGTTGCGCAAAATCAGAAATCAAGCACCTGACCGACCGATGAGTTTTATACCTACCAGTCGGCAACTTGAAACTGGGCAACTGGAAACGAATCAGGCAATTTGGCAAATTGGAAACGCCCAACCAAGCGACCCGGCAACTGGGAAACTGGGCAACCCGCCAACCCGGCGACTAGGAAACCACATTAATGCTAACTCTCCGAATCGACCTCGACTACGTACCCTGGGACAGCCCGGACGCAGCCGAATTTGGGCACGGAGAGCCGGCGGAATTCTTGCGGTTGCTAGACCATGCCCGCAGCCATGGCCACCGATATCAGTTCTTCATTTCAAATCGGGCGCTTAGAGCCTTTCCCGCGACCGCGGAAGCCGTTCTGAACGAAGGTCACGACCTGGACTGGTTCTCCAAACACCCTGAATTGGACGACGGCAGATATGAGGAAGCCTTAACGCTCTTTGAGGCGATTGGGCATCGCCCAATTGGACTCTGCACCCGCCTAACTTGGCCCGCATCAGCGCCCATACGCGAGGGATTGGTCTTCTTGAGCGCTCCACCCGGACCCGCTCCGGAGAGTCTAAAGTTGTTCCCCCTTGAGACAAAGCCGGACCGCGAGGCAGTCCGTGCTGGTATCTCCGCGAGAGATTGGGCAGATTTGCTTAAGGTCCAAGTGCGGGATGCGGCCAGCCGCAATCGATCATTGACTATTTGCGTGCGGCCGCAAGTTCTCGGCAAATTTGATCTCCGCCTGAACCATCTGATGGAAGTGCTCGACCTCGCGCGAGCCGTCGGATTGCCATTGAAGTCCTTGCGGCAAGCGCTTAAGGATTAGCGCTGGGCAAGGCGCAAAACGATTTCAAACTCTTCCGGCGTCACCGGCATTACGCTGAGTCTCTGGCCTTTGCGGACTACCATCATTTCTTCCA
>DATFHI010000322.1:0-18468 GCA_035248525.1 Fimbriimonadaceae bacterium
CCGGCGTGGATCATGTTCATAAGCTCTTGTGCGGTATGGCCCTTGCCGGGCAATTCTGACTCTGGTATGCCCCACACATCCGCAATGTATTTTCGGTGTTCAGGGTTTGTAATATCTCGATTTCCAGGAAGTTGGTCGCACTTATGTCCGTGCTCACGCCCTCCTTGCCCATTACCCTGGCCAGTAATCGTTCCATATCCGCATCCGGGGCGTCCAATGCGACCCGTCGCCAGCACAAGGTTGATGCAGGACAGAACGTTTTCCACGCCCTTCGTGTGGTGCTCTATTCCCCGGGCGTGCAATAAAAAGCTTGTCTTGGCGCCTCCCCACATTCGAGCGGCAGTCTGGATGTCCTCCAACCGCACGCCACTTACTCGCGAGGCCTCTTCCAGTGGATAGCTAAGTGCAGCGGTTTTGGTCTCCTCCCAACCGGCGGTGTACTGAGAGATGAAATCTTCATTAACAAATCCCTCTTCAATCATCACCCTCAAAATGCCGGTCATCAATGCGGTGTCCGTACCGGGTCGCACAGGTAGGTGCAAATCACACGTGCGAGCAAGAGGAGTGATCCGGGGATCGATCATGATCAATTTCGCCCCGCGATCTCGCGCCCGCCAAATGTAGTCGGTGGTGATGGGCGAGCATTCGGCGACGTTGGTTCCAGTGCACAGGATTACATCCGCCAGCAGAATGTCTTGCCAATAATTTGCTGCTCGATCGATCCCAAATGCTTTCTTGTTTCCAGCTCCCGCGCTTACCATGCACAGGCGCCCGTTGTAGTCCAGCTCTTGAGTCTGCAGGCCGACCCGGGCGAACTTACCCATTAGATAGCTTTTCTCATTCGTTAGGGAGACTCCGGATAAGACTGCCACAGCGTTTTTGCCGTATTGCTCCTGAATCCGTTGAATCTCCGAAACCGTTGTTCGGTAGGCCTCTTCCCACTCGATTGGGACAAATCCCACACCCTCAACTCGTTTCATGGGCGAAAGGAGCCGGTCGGGGTGACTGCCCTGCATATAACGCTTGACTCCTTTTGGGCATAGCTTCCCGCGGTTGAAGGGAAAGTCTTCCCAGGGTTCGAAGCCGATCACCTGATTTGCTCGTACCTTAAGTTGAATCCCGCATTGCTGGCCGCAGAAACAGCAGTGAGTCTTCACAAGCTTCTCGGCTTCGCCTCTTCCCTGCCAACCTCCGGGAGGCGCGTAGTTAAGGTGGGGACCGAACTTGTCGCTAATCTGCTCGAAAGGAATTGGGTGGCGAGCCATATACGTTAGATTAGGCGATTTCCATCATCGTTCGTATGACGGCCCTCATAGACCGTCCGCCATAACCAATTTTGAGAGCCGCGATTTCCAAAGCGCAGATAACGACGGAAGAGATGCCAACTGTTGAAGCTCTTCCTTGCTCTCCGCATCCATAAAAGTTCGGAAGGCGCGCTCGACCGTCCAAAGCGGATTTGGTCGACTTACAAGCGAAAGATCATCCCCGGCTTGCACATGGCCAGACTTGAGTGTGCGGCAATACCAACCGATCGCATTTTCCTTCATTGCGAGCAAATGAAAACCTTCGGATTCCAGCCGCCGGGATAGTTTGAAACAGGGCAGTCTAGGTTGAGAGACTTCGAGCTCAACTTTTCGGGTTTGCCAAATATCTCCGAGGCAAACGGAAGATTCTGAAAGGGAATCAATGGTGAGATTCTCGCCAAATGAACCGCAGGGACGTCCGGAGCCCAAGAGCTCGGTCCACCGAGAGTATTGATTGGTGCCGAGCATCAAAACGGCCCGATCAGGGCCACCGTGGACATTTAGATCGGCTTGACCGTCGCCATCGAGATTTGCCTCTCCCACGAACACGGGACCCAGGACCTCGGATTTAAATATTCCGCTGATCCAAGATTGGTCTTCACCTTCCTCACCCATCCGGCGATAGGTCTTAGGCTTTCCAACCTGAATCGAGAGTATTTTCGCCGACTCCACAAGCTGATTTTGACGCATTGCAAACGGCACTATCTTTCGGGACTGTCGCTAAATTATGATGGCAGTCATAGATTCCATTGTTAGGAGAAGTCGAAACTTAAACCATGGGCAGTAAGAGTAGCTCTTCACGAATCTTGTTTATGAACACCCTTGCGTTCACGATCTGCTTCGCAGTGTGGACCATGTATGGCGTCCTAATTACCTTCTTGGTAGATAACAAGGCTCTAACTCTGGATAAATCTCAAGTGGGATTGCTTATCGGTATGCCAATCCTCACGGGATCGATAATGCGGCTGCCGATTGGCATCCTAACCGACCGGTTGGGCGGTAGGACAGTTTTCGTCGGCGTGATGCTGTTCTCGGCCGCAGCGGTGTTTCTAACGAGTTTTGCAAACAGCTTCATCACCTTTTTGATCGGTGGGTTGCTTTTCGGAATTTCAGGCACCTCTTTCTCCGCCGGAGTTGCGTACACCACTTTGTTCTTTCCTAAGGAAAAGCAGGGTTCCGCATTGGGGCTATTCGGTATGGGGAACGTTGGCGCAGCGCTTACGACTTTGGGTGTGCCGACCCTCCTTACCAAACTAACCGATGGAGGCAAGAACCTCGAAGGTTGGCGCCAACTTCCGATGATTTATGCCGGAGCGCTCGTACTGGTTGCCATCATCTTTGCTCTTTTTACGGAGAACCGGAAAGCGGAGGGAGCGGGTGAACGTAAATTGGCCGATATGCTCAAACCCTTGAAGGAAACGCGAGTCTGGCGTTTTGGACTCAACTACTTCTTGCTTTTCGGCGGATTTGTCGCCCTTGCCCAGTGGCTTGTTCCTTACTATCTGAATGTTTATGGCATGAGCCTGGCAACAGCCGGATTGCTAGCGTCGGCGTTCAGCTTGCCATCTGCCCTAACGAGGGCGATTGGCGGTTTCGTTGCGGACAGATTCGGCGCGCGCACGACTCTTTACTGGGTACTGAGTGGATGCACCTTGCTCTTCCTGCTCCTGGTTGCTCCAAGAATGGATATTCGATCGCCAGGCGAGGGGGTCATGGCGGATAGAGCGGGAGTCGTAAGCTTCGTGGGACCAGACAGTGTACGGGTCGACGACAAGGTGTACTCGCTCAAGGTACAGCCGCCCGATTCTCCGGAACTCAAAGAAGCGACGCTGGTGCTCCCTACGTTCAAGTCTTGGCAGGAACCGGCGGTGCAAGTTGGACAATCGGTCAAAAAGAAAGAGCTTGTAGCTCGAGGAGTGACCCACGTCTATTTTCAGGCTAACCAATGGGTATTTACCGCCCTGGTCCTTTGCGCAGGATTGCTGATGGGCGTAGGCATGGCAGCGATCTTCAAGCATATCCCGGTCTACTACCCGAATGACGTGGGCGCGGTTGGCGGCATTGTAGGGGTAATCGGCGGACTAGGTGGGTTCGTTTGCCCCATTCTCTTCGGTTACCTTCTCAAGTGGACGGGCCTATGGACCTCTTGCTGGTTGTTCTTTGCTCTCTTGGCGATCATCAGCGTCGTGTGGATGCACCTGGTGGTCCTAAAGATGGCTAGGGGGGTGGATGTCGGAGATGTGAGGACCCGCTCGAGCTAGGCATAGTATGAGCTTGCGGGATCGTCTCGCTGAGGCAAACCGATCGATGTATCCCGGCGCTTTCGCGATGTCGATGGCAACCGGGATCATTTCGATTGGGTTTGCTCGAAATGGTAAGCCGGACATTGGCGCCGCCTTCCAATTCATCAACTCTGCGATTCTGCTTTGCCTTTCCGCTGTTTTTCTCATCCGCCTTGTTCGATCGCCACGAGCGATTGGATCGGACCTCACCGACCATTGGCGCGGCGCGGGATTCTTTACGATTCCTGCCGCTTTTGGAGTCTATGGCGTGCAGAACTTGGAATTCCATGGTCCGATAGCAATATCTGTGGGATGCTGGTGGGTCGTATTATTCTCCGCATGTTTTTTCACCGTGGCCTTTTTCGGAATGATGGTTATCGGTAAGGACCAGGTGGATATCCACTATTCGATAAATGGCGCATGGCTGACTTCAGTAGTTGCAACCGAAGGATTGGCAATTCTTACGGTCGCACTGGACCGGGTTCACGGCATCCCTCATGGTCTAGGATTCATCGGTGGCCTTTGCTTTGCAAGCGCGGGGGCGATGCTGTACTTGGTGTTGATTGGCAGTATCTTTTTCCGTCTTATCTGCCATCCGGTTAGAGCTGCCGATTTTTCACCACCGTACTGGGTGAACATGGGCGCGACGATGATCACTTCTCTTGCATTTAGCCGTTTGGCTCTGGAAGCAGATGCCGAGATGATTGGCCCCATCAAGATGATCGCAATTCTATATTGGGCTTTTGGAGTGTGGTGGATTCCAATTCTGCTTGCGCTCGGCATTTGGCGACACTGGATTGAGAAGTACCCCCTGAGTTACGATCCCCGGCTTTGGTCGCTGGTTTTTCCACTGGGAATGTTTTCCGTGAGCACGCATTCGCTGTCCTTAACCTGGCAAGCCGATGGTCTCGCAAATGTGTCTCGAATCGCTATTTGGGTGGCAGCTTTCACGTGGGCATTCCTCATGGTTGGTTACGTTCGATTCGCATTTAGGAATATAGGGGCTGATCGATCCCATATATGACAGGCGTCATGGTTGTTCAAACTCACGCGACATAGAATCGGAGTGAGATGAACGTTCGCGACTTCAGCAATCTCAGCATTCTCGAATTAAGCCCCGTCAAAGCAAAACCATCCGATCGGGCGTCGGTTGAAATTTACCGGCCCTTCTTCTTAGCGGGGATCTTTAGCGTCTTGACCGTCGGCTGCCTGTTGGGCGCCATTGCCCTGTTTGGAATCGGACAGACCGGGACCTATACAAGTGCCACTTGGGCACCGTTCATCTTGGCGCACGCAAATTCCCAACTCTTTGGGTGGGTTGGATTCTTCATTATGGGGTTTGCCCTCCAGCAACATGCGCCAACCCTAGCAAAGGTAAAGCTTTATCACCAACTCGCGTGGTTTTCCCTAATCGCCATGGGCTTGGGAATTGCGCTCAGATTCGTAGCTGAGCCAATGGTGGCGACCAATCGAACAACCTGGTTACCGGTGGGCGTCGCTGCTTGCACTTTGCAGTTAGCGGCGGTAGCGGCCTTCGTGTTCAACACCAGTTTCACCCGGCATCGAAAGGGTGGAGAGTTAGGCTGGCAAACCCGATTTGTATTCGCGTCTCTTTTCTGGCTGATAGTGGTAGCTGCCGCCGAGCCCTTTGTGTTTGCGTACTCTCACCAGACAAATAAGCTCGATTCCATTCAATTCATTGCTCGTTGGTATCCCGTCCTGCGAGAAGCACAATTCTTAGGTTTCGTCGCGATGATGATATTCGGGGTCTCGTTGGTAAAGCTCAATTCCTGCTTCGGCTTTCGAGAATCCTATGCAAGCCTGGGAAAGGCGGCCTATTCGATATGGACCGTTGGACTGATTTTGAGGATGTTCGGATGGCTATTTGCCTTCGATCAAGGATTCGTCGCAGGATCGCAGATTCTGTTCTTCGCGGGTGGTGCGTGTATTGCTGCAGCCGGCATGGCGTTGGTCGTTACCTCCCGGGTATTTGAAGCGACTAAAGGATCCCAGCGATCTCACAAGTTCGTCCGTGGTGCCTATTCCTGGCTAATCGTGGCGGCTCTGATGATCCTTTGGGATCCCATCCAATTGCGATTGTTGGGCGCACCCTTCTCCCATGCCTATACCGGAGCGAGTCGCCATGCTGTGACGGTTGGATTTATTTCACAGATGATTCTTGGATTTGGATGCCATGTCACGGCGCGCATGAACGACTTTGTGGAAAGCAAAATGGCGCCTCTGTGGAGCGCGTTTTTTCTACTCAACATTGGCAATGCCGCTAGAGTCGGGCTGGAGATCGCATCCGACTTCACCCCCGCCGCATTTGCTCCAATGGGGATCACGGGATTCGTGGAGTTAGTGGGACTAGGAATCTGGGCATACTACGTAGCCGGTCCCATGCTCGTTCCCAAGTTGAGGTTGCGATATGTCGAGTAGGCTACACGCCGAAATGCCAGTTGTTCCGGAGAAGCCTTCGATTCTCTCTTCCCTCGAGGCTTGCTCGATCCTCAATGCCCTGACCAAACAGGAACGCGAGTCCTTGGCCGATCAGTGCTATATGGCGTATGCGGAACGGGGCGAAATAATTTGGTTATCCGGCGCGCCGTCGCTCAATTTCGCAATTGTCGGAGTCGGCTTTGTAAAAATGACCCGAACAACCCCCCAGGGCTCGGAAGTCGCGATTGAACTGCTCGGTCCGGGTCAGTGCTTGGGGCTGTTGGTCGCGATCGAGGGGCGGGAATATCCGCTGTCCGCAATTGCCGTAACGAATACCTGGTACGTAAAGATCCCTACTCGGGCTTTCATGGACGTCTACAACGCAAACGGCAACCTCCGCGATCACATTCTGCGAGGCATTGCTCCCCGTCTGCGCAAAGCGCATGACATGATGGCGCGAATGTCAACCGGACGGGTTGAACAGCGGATCGCCGCGGTTTTGCTGATTTTGGCGGATTCATACGGGGAGCCGACGAACGCAGGTACTCGGATTGCAGTCCCCTTGACCCGACAGGACCTTTCTGAGATGGCTGGTACCACCGTGGAAACATCCATCCGCGTGATGAGCAAACTTCAGAAGGAGGGAATTATTGCCACGGATAAGCAATTGATTTCGATCCTAGACGCGGATAGCTTGAGCGAGTCGCTCCTTTCTTAACTAGATTTCAGTACGGCATCTAACTCTTCGGGAGTATTTGCCCCTGCCGCAGTCCGGGGATCAACGCCATTGCGTATAAGATCCTCGGTCGACACTTTAACCGCAGACAATTGCTCTATCCAGGCTTGAAGTCGGCGAACGCCACCCTGGTGCAGAGGGGCAATTTTGGCAATCGCTGAAGCTGAATATAGAGCGCACAAGGGTTGGGGACGGTCCCCCGAGATCGGTATTACGGCATCCCGCCCTTCAATAATGGAAGCGAAGTAGGGAACTACATTTCCGTCGAATCGGGGCAAATCGCATGAAGCGACAAACACAAACTGCGCTCGTGGGCTGAATTTCGACAGGGCCGCCAGGGGACCAGCGTATTCCTCTGAATCTTGGAGAAAGGCGCAACCATCGATTGGCTCTTTGCCGAGAACCGTGACGACATCACACGTCCGCACTAACTGAGTCACCATGCGGTGAGCTAATGTCTCTCCCTCCACCAACAGACTCGCCTTGTCCGATCCCATTCGGCGACTGGCGCCTCCCGTTAAAAGCACGGATTCGATCGACATCGGAGCGATGATACTTCCCAACTCAATCAGCGCAGATATGATCTGAGTCATATTCGATACACTGTCTAATAGCTAAGATTGAGGGAAAAGCATGGGAAAGTTGCCAAAGCGGTACCGCAGATTTATGGAGACCTATCCTGCGATTGGAGAGGCGTACCGGTCGTTGGGCGATTCGGTTGCTGCGGCTGGGCCCTTGGATGCCAAAACCCGCGAATTGGTGAAAGTTGGCATCGCGGTGGGAGCCAGACAAGAGGGGGGAGCGAGAAGCCATGTCAGGAAAGCCCTGGAAGCCGGTGCGACGCCCGATGAGATTCGCCATGCAGTCCTCCAGGCCACGACGACCGTTGGCTTCCCAACAATGATGGCGGGCCTCTCGTGGGTGGACGACGTCTTAGAGGAAACCGAACATGAAACGACGCTCTAGCTCAACGGTTGCGTTCATAGGTGGCACAATGGCCGCGATGCTGGTTCTAGCGGGCATTTACTTCGGTTCAGGCAAACTCGACCGCTTTGACCGACCGTTGGCCGCTTACGCAGCGGCAACGGTATTTGCTGCCTTTGCAATTGCGTACCGATATCTCATGTGGGTGCAACGCCCCCCGACATGGCGTTACTTCAAGGCGGGCTGGAAGCTATTCCTGAATCCGGGCCGTCTCCTCGTGAACGTCGGAAAGTTCGTCGTGCTTGTGTGGAATAGCATCATCGCCCAGAAATTCATCGAACGTCGCGGACATGGCCGCTGGGTTGCCCACCTTTGCCTCGCCTGGGGTTGCCTTCTCGCCTTCGCGATAACATTCCCCTTGAGTTGGGGATGGGTCCAATTTGGAATCGGACCCAATGGACGTGACTACGTAGTCGAGTTCATGGGCTTGCGCCAGTTCAGCTTTCCCCCAGATAGCATCTTGGCCTTTCTGTTCTTTAATGGACTGAATTTCAGCGCCGTTTTTGTGTTGATCGGGGTCGCAATTGCAATGCATCGCCGACTTTTTGAAGCGGGCGCGCAGGCGGCACAATCTTTCGCGAATGACCTGATCCCGTTGTTCTTACTCTTTTCGGTCGCGATCACCGGTCTCATGCTCACCGCGAGTTATCGGCTAATGGGTGGATCGAACTTTGCGTTCCTTTCCCTCCTGCATGCCTTTACAGTCGTGATCCTGCTGCTTTATATGCCCTTTGGAAAGTTCTTCCATGTCATTCAGCGCACGGCGCACTTGGGAGTCGCTTTCTACAAAGAAGAATGCGCGAGGGGCCCACATGCCAAATGTCTCAGATCGGGCCGAGAGTATCAGGCTCAACTGCACCACGACGATCTTGTGTCAGTCATGAAGGAACTAGACTTTGATTTCGGCACTCATCAGGACATATCTCCACAGGAGAAGCGAAAGCTGATCGCCCTAAACCAGGCGATGGCGATCGAAGGAAAGCCGTTTGTTGGATAAAGCGCTTTCAACTGCGAATCTGTTGGACATTCTGGCTTCCGATACCGGCACGGGCCCGCTTTGGTCCACAGAGGCCGACGATCTGGATTGCACCTTTGTCGCTTGGGACAGAGGAAAAGGGGTTGAAGCTCATGTCAACCAAGAGGTGGACGTTGTCATGATTGTTCTCAGCGGACGTGGAGTTGCCCGAGTTAAGGGCGATGAATTTAAATTGGCGGCGGGCACCGTGGTTATGATTCCGAAAGGCGTCGAGCGGTCAGTGGAGGCCTCCGGCGAGAAACTTTCATACGTTAATGTCCACAAACGAAGGAAACGTTTGATGCCATCTACCGCAGGTGGCAAACCGTGGAGCAATTGAACATCTAATAACTCAGGTGAGCTCAAATAGGTTGAAGCATGATTTCTCTCTTACTCGGAATTGCTCTAGAGTCAGCCTCTCGAGACGTTATCGTGCTCGCGGCGGCTTCATTACGCAATCCCTTTTTAGAGATGGAGCGAGTATTCGAAGCGAAAAACCCTGGGCTAGACCTCAAGTGTAGCTTTGCCGGATCTCAAGAACTGGCCACACAAATTGTAATGGGAGCGCCCGCCGACGCGTTTTTCAGCGCCGACCGTAAGCAGATGGATTTAGCCGTAAAATCGGGTCGGATTCCGGAAAGATGGGTTCGCCCGTTCGCGAGCAACGACCTTTGCCTTCTCGTAGCAAAACGCGCCGTCGGGAAAATCAAGAAAGTCGATGATCTTAGCCACGATGGCCTGAAATTATCGCTTGCCTGTGACAAAGTTCCCGCGGGAAACTACACGATCCAAATGTTGCGAAACGCATCGGCAAAGTTGGGGGAAGTTTGGTTGGCGAAAGTCATCTCAAATGTGGTCTCGAGGGAGACAAGCGCGGCGATGGTTGTAGCCCGAATAGAGATGGGCGAAGCGGATGCAGGAGTGGTCTATGAGACCGACGCAAACGGAGTCAGGAACGCCTCCAAACGACCAATTCCGGCCGATTGGAATGTGATTGCACGCTATTTTCTCGGGGCAATTGGCGATGGGGGAAATCCGGAAGGCGGTCAAAAGCTATCTGCCTTCGTGCTAAGCCGGGAAGGTCAATTGATTCTTCGGAAGCACGGGTTTTCGGCCGCGAGGTGAAACGGTCGGCTCCGTTCGGTTGGGCAGTCGTATGCGCTCCTGCTCTCTTGCTGGTAATCATCCCTCTTCTGGCTCTCACTGGGCGATCCAGCGCTTCCCGCATACTGTATGCACTAGGCCGGGAAGAAACTCAGTCGGCTATCGCATTGAGCATCCGAACGACCGTGCTCTCCGCGCTGATCGTCGCCTTCATTGGACTGCCGTTGGCTTTTTTTCTGGCGCGGTGCCGTCATTGGTTGGCAAAGATAGCGGATGCCATTTCGGACACGCCGATTGTATTGCCGCCGGCAGCAGCAGGAATTGCCCTCTTAGCTGCTTTCGGACGAGAAGGGCTTGTGGGCTCGAAACTTGACGAGTGGGGAATTCAAATCGTCTTCACCTCGACCGCAGTGGTCGTGGCTCAGTGCTTTGTTGCCCTTCCTTACTTCGTGCGAAGTGCTACCGAAGGCTTCCGAAATTTAGATTCAGATACGTTTGCCGCAGCTGCAATCGACGGAGCGACGGGAGTGCGTTCCTTCTGGCATATTGCCGCTCCTCAAGCTAGAGCGGCAATCCTTGCCGGCCTGCTTTTGGCGTGGGCGAGAGCTCTTGGAGAATTCGGCGCGACCTTAATGTTCGCTGGAAATTTTGTGGGTCGTACGCAAACTATGCCCCTTGCAGTCTATTCCGGATTCGAAGGCGATTTGGACATCGCCATATCCCTTTCCGTGATTCTTATGGCAATTGCGCTGCTGGTAATTTTAGCGGCCCGGTGGGTTGGACGAACGAGAACTGCTTAGGACGCCCTTTCGATTTTCTCGATTCCCCTTAGCATCCACATATTCAGACCCAAAATCACGAGGCTTGTCACGGCGGCGGGAATAGCCATCGCGATGTGGCCGCCAAGGAAGTTTTCCAGAACCGTCACAAAGAGCCACAACTGGATCAGGACCAGAACAAGGTTGAACAGGAGCAGCGAAACGAATACCACCGCCTGCTGACGGTGCCGCAGAAGGTTTTGCCTCTTCATGCGGATTCCTCATTTGTTCGAACTCCAACTGCCCATATCTCACCATTTCGCACACGGACCATGATCCGCGGCAAAGGATGCGGAGGCGGACCCTGCAAGACTTTGCCGTCTTCGAGGGAAAAGGCGCCGTTGTGGCAAGGACAGTACAGGCGCTCATTGTCCGGTTCGTAATCCACCGGACATGAGAGGTGTGTACAGCGCCGCGAAAAGGCCGCGTACTCGCCGTCTGGTTTCTGTACAAGAATGCAGATATCTGTAGCGCGGGGATAGTTAAATGGGAGGGACTTTCCAGGGTTCAGATCGGTTACCTTTGCGATCATTACAGGTTCAAACCTTCGCTCCTGCCGCGGAACTTGGGACCATAGAGCCATCCCTGCAGATCCAGCCGCGAGTCCACCGCTCGCTAAGGTCATGAATTTGAAGAACTCTCTTCTGCTTACGTAATGATCCTCTTCCCAATCTATGGGAAAGTCTTTCTTAAGCTTTTCCATTCTTTAACTGATCCTCGACTGCGTCAAAAGGTCGGTCTTGCGAATAACGGCATCTGGACGAACGGTCATCCTCTCGGTACCGCGAGGCATCATCAGAAGTACCTTAGTCCGGATGGTTCGTTGCCCAAAAATAAACTCGTTTATTGGAGTACCGCTTCGGTATTCCGCAATCTCCTCGGCAGTGCCGTAGAAGAGCGCTTGGGAGGGACAAACAGTTGCGCACATCGGTTTCTTGCCCACGGAGGTCCGATCGTAACACATATCGCATTTCATCATTTGGTCGATTTGCGGAAGGTATTTCGGCACTCCAAATGGACAGGCGAAAACGCAGTTAGAACACCCAATGCAACGTGGCTTCAATGAGCTCTGCACGACTCCATCGGCTGTTCGCTTGATTGCATCGGCAGGGCAAACTTCTGCGCAGGCAGGCTCCTCGCAATGCATACAGATGATCGGAGTCGTTTGAACGGTGTCCCCTCGTTCAATGGTCTCCAAATGAATCATCGAGGTGCCTGCATGTGTATCGCACTCAGCGCAGGCAGCGACACAAGCATTACAACCAATACACCGGCTCGGATCGATGTAAAACTGCTTTTCGCTCAAAAGACTCCTCTCACCTTCTTCATTTGAAATTAACGCTTCTCAGAATCTGACGCTATGACCACGATCATAGAAGCTTTTACCCCTTAGACTCTAAGATTCAGTCAAAGAAGTAGATTTCCGATGAAACGCAAAAAAGAACTGGAACCATTCTCGCGCGACCATTATCTTGGGCTTGTCGCTTCTAGAAACCTTATCCTCCACCCGACTCCAGATTCGCTCGAAAAATTTTTGGAGCTGTGGCGTGAAGAGATGTCAGACCACTTTTATGAGGAGGAGAGACTCCTCGGTCCCCTTGCCAGCCCTTCAATGCGTGAGCAAATGATCTCCGAACACGATGAGATCCGCGCATTGGTAGCATCGGCGAAACAGGGTCGAACGAGTGCTCCCTGCCTCCAAAAACTGGGTAACAAGGTTTATGCGCATATCCGGTGGGAAGAACGGACCTTATTCGGTGCGATAGAAATTTCGTCAGACTTGTCAGCCATCGCCGAGGATGCAGAAGCCATGGAGAAGCGTCGTCAGAACTCGCCTCTAAATCCGCAACGTGCAGAACAGGTCCGGCGCAGGGAAACTAAGTCTAGTGAATAATTAGCCTTGGCAATGCCAACCTCCCGTCAACCATTGGTGGACCGCTTTGGAAGAAAGCACAACTATCTGCGGATTTCCGTCACGGATCGATGCAATTTTCGTTGCGCTTATTGCATGCCCCATGAAAATATGGAGTGGAAAGACCGCGCGGAAATCCTCACCTTTGAAGAGATTGAGCGCCTTTCCAGATTATTTGCAGATTTGGGAGTAGATAAGATCCGCCTGACCGGCGGGGAACCCACAACTCGGAAAGGAATTTCAGAACTTGTTGCTTCGCTAGCCAGTATTGACGGAATTCGAAGCCTCCACATGACTACCAATGGGGATGCGTTGGCAGCAGTGGCGCCGTCCCTGAAGCTTGCCGGCCTGAAGGGTCTTAATATCAGCCTCGATAGCCTAAAGCCAGAGCGATTCTATGAGATCACCCGCCGCAATCGACTTGACCGTGTTTTAGAAGGAATCGACCTATCGCTGGCGATTGGTTTTGAGAAGGCAAAGATCAATGTCGTGGCGATGGCAGGTGTCAACGACGATGAGTTGCCTGATTTCATCGAACGATTTTGGGATCAGCCCATTGAGATCCGGTTTATCGAGTTCATGCCGTTTCTCAGTAACGGTTGGCAAAAGGGCAAGCTGATTCCCTACAAAAAGATGAAGGAGATCCTAGATGGGCGATTTTCGCTTACGGCGCTCGCGGGATCTGCTACCGATGTGGCCAAGGAGTTTGAGGTGGCAGGAGCTCAAGTTCGGGTCGGTTTCATCACGTCGATGACGGAAAGCTTCTGCGATGGCTGCAACCGTATCAGGTTAACTGCTGATGGACGGCTCAAAGTCTGTTTATTCGCAAAAACTGGGCCCAGCCTTCGCGACGCGATGAGAAGTGGAGCGACCGACGATGAATTGGAAGCGCTCATACGGAATGCGCTGGCTGGTAAGTGGGCGGCGCATCCTCCGATGGAGCAACTCGTTCAAGTTAACGACCTTCCGATGATCTCGATTGGCGGATAACTATGAGAGACGTATCCGCCAAAATCTGGACCTTGCGAACTGCCGTTGCCCGTGCTCGGCTTCTTTGTTCTCCAGAATCTATCCGGCTGATCGAGGAGGATCGGGCGCCTAAAGGTGACCCACGACCGGTGGCAAGGGTTGCGGCAATCCTAGCGGCTAAAAACACACCTCAATGGATTCCTTATTGCCATAACGTTAGCCTCGACTGGGTTGAAGTCGAATTTAATCTAGGCCAAGATTTCATCGAAGTGCAAGTCAGCGTTCGTGCGATCTACAAAACAGGCGTTGAAATGGAGGCCTTAACGGCGGCAGCTGCCGCCGCGCTCAATCTTTATGATTTGCTTAAACCGGTGGACCGCGACCTCAAGATCGAGTCGATCGAGCTGCTTCGGAAGACTGGAGGCAAATCTAACGCTAGGCAACTGGCTGACTCTGCCTGGCGCGGGGCAGTGCTCGTCTGCTCTGATCGTGCTTCAAGCGGCGAGTATTCGGATGCATCTGGTCCGATTCTGATGAAGGGTATTGCCGAGTTCGGTGGCGAACTGGCTGACTATCAAATCGGACCAGACGATCCGTCCAAGATCCAGTCAACATTGCGCGGTTGGACGGAAGCGCACATCGACGTCATTCTGGTTTCGGGAGGCACCGGAATCAGTTCGAGAGATACAACACCTGAAGCCGTTGCGGAACTTTTGGATCGTCGCCTGCCTGGGATCGAGGAGAGATTTCGAAGCTATTCCATGGATCGCACCCCTCTCGCAATGTTCAGTCGCGCAGTGGCAGGAATTCGCAAATCTTCGATCATCGTGACGCTGCCAGGTTCCCCTTCTGCGGCAGAGGACGCCATCGATTGTCTATTCCCGTACTTGCTTCACGCGCCATCCATATTGCGGGGTGATGGCCATTGATAGACTACGAAGTCGCATTCGCTCGAATGGGATCCATTGCCAATGCTCTTGAGCCGGAAGAGATTTCAATCGAGAAATGCGCGGGTCGAGTTCTCGCCGAGCCTTTGATTGCCCCATTCGCATTGCCGAGATTTGACAATTCGGCGGTCGACGGTTATGCGGTGGGATCTGGCGCGCAAGAATTCAGGGTTGTGGGAGCTATATCAGCCGGAGATGCACCCACTAGAGCTCTCGATCAAGATTCCGCCGTACGTATCTTCACGGGCGCTCAAGTGCCAGTCCACGCGTTCTCTGTCGTGATGCAAGAGGACGTTGTGCGATCAAATGACTGTATTCGACTTGCCGAAATCCCAGCGCCTGGCCAGCATATTCGCCGCGCTGGCGAGGAGGTTGCCGCTGGACAGGAGGTTTTGCCAAAGGGCACGGCTTTGAATCCAGCAGGGGCTGCGCTTTTGGCGAGCTTTGGATTCGAAAAAATCTCGGTACATCGCCTACCGCGAGTTGCAATCGTGATAACCGGCGCCGAACTAATAAAGTGCGGGCCGCTTGGAGACGGGGCAATTTACGAGTCGAACAGTTACGGCCTGCTTGCTGCTCTACGCTCAGTCAGAATAGTCCCTAACCACATCAGCCTAGTTCAGGACTCTTTGGAGGAGACTCGCGCCTCCTTAACTACGGCGCTTGAAATTGCCGACGTTGTTATTACCACTGGCGGGGTTAGCGTCGGAGACAAGGACGTCGTGCGAGCGGCGCTTCACCAACTGGGTGTAAGTGAAGTCTTTTGGAAAGTTGCGATCAAGCCCGGAAAGCCGATTTACTTTGGGAGACTGGGTTCCAAATACGTATTTGGACTGCCGGGCAATCCGCTGTCGGTGTTGGCAACCTACACGCTGTTCGTCGAGCCTTTTATCAAGGCGCTTTGCGGCTATCCATTCGCTGAACCTTTGCGCCTCCCAGGAGTAGTCGCCGAAACGATCCATCACAAGCCGGGGCGTATGGAACTCGTGCCCGCAGTGCACCGGACATCAGATTCAAAATTAGTCGTGGAAGCAATTTCGGGCCAAGGATCGCATATGCTCAGCGGCATGGCTAGAGCGACCGGTTGGATCGAAGTTCCAAAAGATTCCGAACGTATTTCTCAAGGCGCAGTGGTGCGGTTTTATCCAATCGGGGATGAATCGAAATGACGATCCACGTTCGATACTTCGCTGGATTGAGAGACCGCCGCGGGGTTGGTAGGGAATCCTTGGAAACCAAATGCAAGACGCCGTCCGAGTTATATCTGAGTTTGGGTGAGCAATTCGAGTTGAAATTAGAACCTGCGCGCGTACGGTTCGCGGTACGTGATGCGTATGTCGACGGAAATTACGAACTTCAGGACGGCGACGAGTTAGTTTTGATTCCACCGGTTGCAGGAGGCTAGGATGTTCGATCTCACCGATCAGCCCATAGTTGTTCCAGACTTACAGAGCGGTGAAGCAGGTGGCGTTGTCATTTTCGATGGCCGGGTGAGAAACCATAACGATGGCCGTAGAGTTAAGCGACTGGAATATGAGGCTTATTCCGAGCTGGCTGAGAAGCAAGGCCGAAAGCTTGTCCAGGAAGCCATCGACCGCTTTTCACTTGTGTGGGCGAAGGCCATCCACCGAACTGGAATGCTCGAAACAGGGGAATGTGCGGTCTGGATTGGATGCGGCGCCGCTCACCGAAAGTCGGCCTTTGAGGCTTGCGAATTTATCATCGACGAAATAAAGGTTAGGTTGCCAATTTGGAAGCGGGAACATTATTTCGATGGGCCGTCGGAATGGATCAATTTGGAAGAAAAGCCATCCATAGAGGTGGATTCGAGCCGTTTCGCCAGGCAGATAGCAATCCCGGAGGTCGGAGCTAACGGACAATCCGCGCTTTCCCGGGCCAAGATTCTCATGGTGGGAGCGGGCGGTCTCGGTTGTGCGGCATTGCCATATTTGGCCGGTGCAGGCGTGGGCACCATCGGAATTGTTGATCCAGATCGGGTTGAAGCCAGCAACCTTTCGAGGCAGATCTTATTCAGTCCTACTCAGACTGGGGAGAGTAAGGCAAGGCTCGCGGCCTCTGCCGTCCGGAGGATAAACCCCGGTATCCAGGTGCTGGAATTTGCCGAACGTTTGACGGAGGAAAACGCGAGTCAAATAGTCGAGAATTTTGATGTCGTCATCGACGGCACTGATCGCTTCGACGCCAAATTCCTTTTGAACGACATTTGTCAGACTCTGAGCAAACCTCTCATCCAGGCTTCGATTCACCGGTTCGATGGTTATGTTCAGACCATTTTGCCGGGGGGCCCCTGCCTTCGATGCTTGTGGCCCGACCCACCTGAAGATGGTTGCGTCGAGACCTGTGCCGAAGCTGGCGTCATTGGTACAACTCCCGGCACTTTCGGGATTCTCCAGGCGAACGAGGCGCTGAAGCTTGTTCTTGGCATCGAGCCTTTCCTTTCCCAACACCAATTCTTCCTCGATCTGCGGGATATGACTTCCACGCGAATAAAGAGATTGGCGAGAGTAGATTGTCCAAGCTGCAAACTAGGGTCATGGACGTGGTCCAGACAGGACCCACTTGAAATATTGCCGGAGCATGTCGCGAATAGTAATGAGCCATGGGTGTGCATCGACATTCGCGAATCTTTTGAGCAAAGAAACCGCATAGAACTTGGACAAGTCAATTGGTTGCAATCACCCATGAGCCAGTTCCAAATAGGCAGCCTAGCGAGTTTGCCGAATAAGAATCTGTTGGTGTGCGCTCACGGGATTCGCAGCGCCCAACTTGCGTTTGAACTTCGACAAGCGGGGTTCGAAAACGTTTACTCACTTATTGGCGGCGCAAGTTAGCCGGTTCGGCTCGAGGAAAGATTCCTGCGGTCCCGGTTGTCCCGGAGGTTCCGGATTCGTTGTCCCAGTAATCGTCCCAACTCCATTCTTCGATGGAGCCATCCGCGTATACAATTCGGTATTGTCCATCCGATGTCCAGGTCATGTCGGCAGGAAGAAGCGGGTCGGGTCCAGTAATGTGCGCGGTACCAGACCAGTCCGCGCTGTAATTCCAAACTACGGACCATCCGTCCGAGTTTGAGCTGTTGTATACGCCGCTGCCGTCGGAATGCCATTCGCCACTGTCTTGGTACCAAATGGTTCCGCCTTGACCTTCCCAACGTGAGCTCCAACTGGAATCTGCGGCGCTCCACTCGCTCTGACCGTGATCACGCGATCCGTCGGAGTAGTTATTGTCGTACACCATGTTCCCGTCGGACCAAGAAGTTTGGGTTGAAATGTATGAACCATGAGTTCCTGCCCAGATTCCGGCGGTGAACTCGTATTCGCTGGCATAAGATTGAGGAAATGAGTCCCAACTTCCGGTGAAGGTGGAACTGGAATGTCCGGCCGGCAGAGTCTTTGCTTCGTCTTGGTAGAACCGAGTCGAGTAAACATTCTCATTCCACTCTGCCCAGACCCAGAGTTGCAACCATTCGTCGTAATAGAAGTCTTCGCCTTCTCCGCCGCCAGATCCAGTAGTGCCGGACTCGTCGCCGAGCGTTCGACTCCTAGACATTTGAGCCGGCAGTCCGGCTGGAGAAGCAAAACCTCGAAAGAAGAAGCCGATCCCCGAGATTCCGCCACCAATACCAACAGATCCACCCGTGGTCGAACCGGTAGTTCCTCCGCTTGGTCCGCCACCGCCCAAAAAGAATGGAGCCAGGGCAATCCCGCTCTTGGCCATGGACATTGCCGATAGCCTCTGGATGTTCTGCACTGAGCGGGTAGTCGCCGAGAAGGTCTTGGTTCCACCGCCGCCTCCACCTCCGCACGATATGGCGAACAGCGCCGCTCCGAATACAATTACCGAAATCCAACCGTATGACTTCATCTCGATTCTAATGTCATTGTTCGCCAATTATTTGAAGTGCGGAAAGCAAATTGGCAAAAACCTCTTTCTTCCC